>CANJKY010000206.1 GCA_947474875.1 Gemmataceae bacterium | reverse complement strand
GGTCAGGTGGGCGTGCATGTCCCACAGGCCGGGGATCAGGTAGCGGCCCTGCCCGGCGATGACCCGGACCTCCGGCCCCAGGCCCACTTCACCGGCCGGCCGCACGGCGACGATGTGGTCCCGCTGGACGACGACCGTCTGGTCCGCCCGCGGGTGGCGGCCGGTGCCGTCGATGACGGTGACGTTCGTTACGGCGAGGCCGGAGTCGAACCGGACGACTTCCGCGGCAACCGGCTGCGAGGTGGTCTTTTCGGGGGTGGGGGTTCGCCAGTGGACCAGTGCGGTGACGAGGAACGCCAAAGCCAGCACGCCTATCGTGACGAGGTGGGTCCGCATCGCCGACTCCGCCCTAGGTGCGGCCCCGCTGCGAGGCCATACCATCGAGGACGGAAAGTGCGCCGGAATACCCTGAGGAAAACCGAAAATAGCGAACCGGATGCGACCGCACCCGACTACCGCTGTCACGCTTGAACGCGTGATGGTTTCGATCGGCGACGGGAGCTACGGGTCGTGCCCCGCTCGATGCGGCAACCCTGCCGTGTCCAACTAAAAAAGTTCCAGGCGGATTTTCACACACAGGGGCAACACCGGCCAGAACAGGACGCTCCGGCCGGTCAATTTCTTTCCGCCCCGGTCGGGGGATATCCGGGCTTACGACCGCGGGGCATCGGCCCGGTTCTGGAGCACGCCCAGGGCACCCGCGACCATGAAGGCCGTGAAGAAGACGGTCATGAGCGAGGCAATGACGTAGGTGCAGAGCACTTGCGAATCGCTGAGAACGGGCGTGGTCACGGTCGGTTCTCCTGGAGAGCCAGGCCAATCCCTGTAGCCCGCACCCGACGCGGGCGCGGAGCGTCAAACCACACAAAGGTGGCGGCGGTCGGGATCGAGTTGGCCCGGCGGTTGTAACGTGCCTTTGCAACCGCTATGCCGGAAGGAACCGAGGATCGCGGATCTGAGAGGTCGAGAGTACGATGTCGTCCCCACCTCCAACTCCGGCGTTCTCCCGATGGTCCGTCGGGATCGCCTCGCTCGCCGTCGTCGGGATCACTGCTGCCCTGGTGCTCCGGCTGGTCACAGCGGGTGCGTCCATCACTGGTTCGGTCCGCGCCGCGGACGTACCGTTGTTGGCGGTACTGGCCACCGGCGGCACGGCCCTGGTCGTCGGACTGCTGCGGAACGTGGTCCGCGGCGAGTTCGGTTCGGACCTGCTCGCGGGCATCTCCATCGTCACCGCGACTGCCCTCGGCGATTACCTCGCCGGCGCGCTGGTCGTCCTGATGCTGTCCGGCGGGCAGGCGATCGAGTCGTTCGCCGTCCGCCGGGCGTCGTCCGCCCTGTCAGCCCTCGCCAAACGGATGCCCACCATCGCCCACCGCAAGACCGACGGGCACATCGCCGACGTGCCGCTGGAGTCGGTGGCCGTCGGCGACGCGGTGGTGGTGTTCCCGCACGAGGCCTGCCCGGTGGACGGGGTGGTGACCGACGGGCACGGCACGATGGACGAGTCGTAGCTGACGGGCGAGCCGTTCCTGCTCCCCAAGGCGCCCGGCTCGCAGGTGCTGTCCGGGGCGGTGAACGGGGATTCGGCCCTGACCGTGCGGGCGGTGTCGCGGGCGGCGGACTCGCGGCACGCCAAGATCATGCGGGTGATGCGGGAGTCGGAGCAGCGACGGCCGAAACTGCGGCGGCTCGGTGACCGGCTGGGGGCGTGGTACACCCCGGTGGCGCTGGCGGTAGCCGGGCTGGCGTGGGCGGCCAGCGGCGACCCGGTGCGGTTCCTGGCGGTGTTGGTGGTGGCCACCCCGTGCCCGCTGCTCATCGCCATCCCGGTGGCCGTGATCGGGGCCATCTCGGTGGCCGCCCGCCGCGGGGTGGTGGTGCGAGACCCGGCCGTGCTGGAAACGCTGCCCACCTGCACCGTCGCCATCTTCGACAAGACCGGCACCCTCACCTACGGCCGCCCGGCCCTGGTCGAGTGGGTGCCGCTCGGCCCGCACCCGGCGGCCGACGTGCTGCGGTGGACGGCCAGCCTGGAGCGGTACTCCCGCCACCCGCTGGCCGCCGCGGTGGTGGACGCCGCCGACCGCGACCGGCTGCAACTGCCCGAGGCGGCCGAGGTGTCCGAGCGGCCGGGCCAGGGGTTGTCCGGGCTGGTGGAGGGGCGGGCGGTCCGCGTGACCGGGCGGCCGAAACTGCTCGCCCACGCACCAGAGTTGGCCGCCGGGCTGCCGCCGGCGGCGGGCGGGCTGGAGTGCGTGGTGCTGGTGGACGAACGACCGGCGGCGGTCGCCCGGTTCCGCGACCGCCCGCGGGACGACGGGCAGGCGTTCGTCGCCCACCTGGGCCGGCGGCACGGGTTCACCCGCGTCCTGCTCGTGTCCGGTGACCGGGAGAGCGAGGTCCGCTACCTGGCCGACGCGGTGGGCATTACGGAGGTGCACGCCGAGCAGTCGCCGGAGCAGAAGGTGGCGCTGGTGCGGGCCGAGACGGCGAAGGCGGCGACCGTGTTCGTCGGCGACGGAATCAACGACGCCCCCGCGCTCACCGCCGCCACCACCGGACTGGCGTTCGGCCAGAACAGCGACGTGACGGCGGAGGCGGCCGGAGCGGTCGTCCTGGACGCCACCCTGAAGCGGGTGGACGAGTTGCTCCACCTGAGCGGCCGGCTACGGGCCATCGCCCTCCAGAGCGCCGTCGGCGGGATGGCCCTGAGCGTGCTGGCGATGGGCGTGGCCGCGTTCGGCTGGCTGCCGCCGGTGGCCGGGGCCGTGCTCCAGGAGGCGATCGACGTGCTGGTGGTGGTGAACGCCCTGCGGGTGTCGTTCACCCCGCGGAGCCTGACCGACTACTGAAGTGACCCCGCGGGCGTTTCCGTCACTCAACCCACGTCCACCCCGCCGTGGAAGGCCGGATCGAACGCGGTGAAGCTGCCGAGCGGGCCGTCGAACGGGGTGGCGGTGCCGCCGGCCAGCCGCCACACCCGCACGTGCGGGGTGCCGCCCGGCCCCGCCCCGGTGAGCAACTCCGCGATCCCATCCCGGTCCACGTCAACGGCGGCCACATGCACCCCGCCGGCGAAGGCCGGGTCGTAGGCGAGTAACGTCACGGTCAGCGTACCGGTCTCGCCGTCGAACGCTTTCACCTGCGGCCCGCCGCCCGGCCCCGCCCCGACCGCCACATCCGAGACGCTGTCCCCAGTCAGGTCGCCGGCGGCCACACTCACCCCCCCCGCGAACGCTTCATCGAACGCGAAGAAGCTGTGTACCACCAGGCCCGAAGGCCAGTCGAACACCTTCACGTGCGGCCCGCCACCGGCCCCCGCCCCGGTGACGATCCGCCCGCCGGCCGCGGCCACACTGACCCCGCCGGCGAAAGCCGGATCGTAGGCGAAGAAACTCCGCACCTCCGCTCCGGTCTTGCCGCTGAACACCTTCACGTGCGGGCCGCCGCCCGGCCCCGCCCCGGTGACGATGTCCGCGAACCCGTCGCCGTCCAGGTCGGCAATGCCGACGCTCACCCCGCCTAGGAAGAAGTCGGCGTAGGCGAAGAAGCTCCGCACCTCCGCTCCGGTCTTGCCGTCGAACACCTTCACGTGCGGCCCGCCGCCGGCCAACGCCCCGGTAACAATGTCCGCCACCCCGTCCCCGGTCACGTCGCCGGTGACGACGGAGACCCCGCCCGCAAAACCGAGGTCGTAGGCGAGAAAGCTGAACACCTCCGCCCCCGCCGAATTGTACCCCTTCACGTGCGGCGGGCCGCCCGGACCGGCCCCGACCGCCACCAGCCCGCCCGCGACCCCGCCGGCCGGCGGGGTCGCGGCGAACACGTCGGTCACGCCGTTCCCGTCGAGCGGGGCAAGGTCCCCTGCCACGCTGGCGAACACCACCACCTGCCCGTCCGCACTCACCCCCGGCGCGAACGCCGCGGCAGCGGCCGAACCGCCGGTCGCCGTCCGGCTGACCAGCACGACCGCACCGGTCAGCCGGTCGAACCGGAACACGTCGGAGGCGGCGTTCCCGTCACCGGCGGCCAGGTTGGGAGCGTCACTGGTGAACGCCACGAACCGCCCGTCCCCACTGATCACGGGGGCGATGGAATTCCGACCGGCCGGCTGGCCGGCCGGGGTGCGGCTCACCAGGGCCGTCGTGCCGGCCGCCCGGTCGTACAGGAACACCTCCGACACCCCGGTGTCCGTGGCGACGGTGGTGAACGCCACGAACCGCCCGTCCCCGCTGATCGCCGGGGTGAACGAACGGGCCGAGGTGAACGGCACGAGCGGGTTCGCCGTCACCGGGGTGATGGTGCCGGTCGCGCGGTCGAACAGGTACACGTCCGAAGTGGCCGGCGGGGGTACCCGACCGACGGCGGTGAACACCCCGCTGGTGAACGCCACGAACCACCCGTCGGCACTGACAGACGGGCTCCCGGACGTACGGAACGAGTACCCCCCGGTCGAGGTCGAGCCGGGCAGGGTGCTGACCAGGGTCACGCCCCCGGTGGCACGGTCGTACAGGTAGACGTCGTTGTTCCGGTTGCCGGGCGGGCGGCCGACCAGCGAGGCCGAGCTGGGGAACACCACCACACTCCCGTCCGCGCTGATCTTCGCGCCGATGGACAGTCCGATCCCCGCCAAACCAGCCGGGTCGTGGCTGACCAGCCGGACGGACCCGTCCTGCCGGTCGAACAGGAACACGTCCCCGATCCCGTTCGTGTCCCCCGGCGTCAGGTCGCCGGCATAGCTGTCGAACGCCACGAACCGGCCATCAGCGCTGATAGACGGGCGGGCCGACCCTTTGTTGCCCGGTACGCCGGCCGGGGTGCGGCTGACCAAGGTGAGCGAGTTGCTCAGCCGGTCGAACAGGAAGATGTCCGGCAGCCCGTTAGTGTCGCTCGCCACCAGGTCGGATGCCCAACTGGTGAACGCCACGTACCGGCCGTCGGCGCTCACCGCCGGCACTTCCGTTGCCAGCCCGTTGTCCCCGGACTTGTCGTTCCCGGAAGCCCCGCCGGGGGTGCGGCTGACCAGCGTGACCACCCCGGTGGTGCGGTCCATGAGGAACACGTCCTTGGCCCCGTTGGCGTCGCCCGGCACCAGGTCGGAGGCGTCGCTGGTGAACGCCACGAACCGCCCGTCCGCGCTCACACCGGGGTCGCCCGAAGCGGCGTTCCCCGCCAGTCCGGCGGGGGTGTGACTGGCCAGCGTGACCGCCGGGGTGGACCGGTCTTCGAGCGGCTCCAGGGCAAAGCGGGTCCGGGGGGGCATGGGGAACCTGGGTGCTCGGCAAAGGGGTACTCGGACCGTGGAACGCAAACCAGATGCCGCCGCCAGTAGCACCTCGGATCGATGGTAACGCAACGGGATCCTGGTTGCAAAGGGTCGGTCTCCCTGCTCATCACGCCTACCACCAGCAGCATGGTCACGACGGGTGGCGGGTGAGCGAGTCATGGCATGGCCATCTGTTCGCCCTCTTCGAGGGACACCGCGTGAGACGGGGAAGCACACCAACCCGGGGTGAAGGCTGTACGCTAACGCCAGGTCGCGGTATGGGAGTTACAGAGACCTCCGCGCCACGTCGTGGTGGCGGGGCGGTAGTCTCGGGTGCGAGTGCGTGACCGTTCATCACTTGGCAAGACCGGTGCCAGAGCAGATGGTCGTAATCGGCGGATGTCGGAACTGCCGGCCGGATGGCGAAATGTGGTGTCGCCGATCGATGCCACACCTAAACGAGCACGTCCCACCCCCCTCACATCACGGAAACGGATCGACCGCGCCGGCAAGTTTCACCCCGGTCAGGTCGATCCCGGTTAACGCTCGTGTCCAATCCGCTCGCTGCTGAGCGGTCAATTCGGCCTGAAAGGCAGGCACTAGGGTCGAGCGATGACGACGGATGAGGACTGGCGCGCCGGTTGCTTTGATCGGTTTCGCCGTCCGGCCGGGGGACAGTCGGGGTGTGGTTCCGGTGTGAGGGAGGTCTGGGGTACTCACACGCCTGATGACCGGCCCGCGGTACGCTCGCGGCCGGACGGTATCGTTTGCTACGAACCGAGCCACCGACTGAGGGAGCCGGCCGGCGGCCACTGTTCTCGGCTCCCGACCTCCGCGGGAGGAGCAGCCATGTCGAAACTGATGCGCCGGACCGGGAACGGGGCCACGTTCATCAACCGCATGCAGGACGAGATGGAGGACGTGTTCCACCGCCTGTTCGAGCCGGCCGCCGGCGCCGAGTGGGCGCCGAGCGTGGACGTGGAGGAGACGGACGCCGCCATCCTGGTGAAGGCCGACCTGCCCGGGGTGGACGCCAAGGACGTGGAGGTGACAGTCCAGAACAGCACCCTCATCCTCCGCGGGGAGAAGAAGGAAGAGAAGGAGGAGAAGGGGAAAAACTACCACCGGGTGGAGCGGTTCACCGGGTCGTTCTACCGGTCGGTGCCACTGCCGACGGAAGCAGACACGGCCGGGGTGACGGCTACCTCGGCCAAAGGTGTCGTCACGGTCACCATCCCGAAGAAGCCGGGCGCACAGGCGAAGCGGGTGCCCGTCCAGTCGAAGGAAACCTAGCCGTCATCGCCGGATGATGAGGGCGGTCCGGAAGCCACGCCGGCAATGGAGTACCAGGTTCAACGGGTGAAGTGACGGCGTGAAGGGGTAGCGGAATGACGACCTGCGGCGCGGCGGTACTGTTCGCGTTCGCCGTCGGCCTTGAGCCGTATACCGCCAGGCTTTCTCGTTC
>CANJKY010000205.1 GCA_947474875.1 Gemmataceae bacterium | reverse complement strand
CCTGGGCTACGGCCGCCGGCCGCTCCGCGGCGAAAGGCAACTCCCCGTCTTCGCCCCGGAGGGGCCGCCGGCCGTAGCCCAGGGCGTCAGCCCTGGGAACGGCGGTTGGGAGCGTCACCCGGAACGTCGTCCCGGCTCCGGCCGCGGACTCGACCGCCACCCGCCCGCCGTGCGCCTCCACGATCCGCCGGATGACGAACAGCCCCAGCCCGGTGCCGTGCGGCTTGGTGGTGAAGTATGGGCGGAACAGCCGCGGCCGCACGTCCGGCGGGATGCCCGCCCCGTCGTCCGCCACCGCCAGCTCGACGTGCCCGGCGGTGGTCATGGCCGTCACGTCGATCCGCCCGCCCTTGCCGGTGGCGTCGATGGCGTTCAGCACCAGGTTGAACACCACCTGCACCAGTTGGTCGCGGATCCCGGTCAGCGGCGGCAGGTCGGTCGGCACGTCGGCGGTGATCGTGCGGCTCTTCCCCCCGCGGTAGTACTTGGCAATGCCGAGCGCCTCGTCCACCACCTCACGGGCGGACACCCGCCCCCGCTCGTGCGTCGCCGGCCGGCTGAACGTGACCAGCTCCCGCAGGGTGGTCTGGATGCGGGCGAGCTGGCCGTTCACCAGCGCCAGCTTCTCCCGGGTGTACCCGTCCAGGTCGCGGCGGTCGAGCATCTGCACCACCGCGCTGATGCTGGTGAGCGGGTTGCCCACCTCGTGCGCGATGCCGGCCGCCAGCAGCCCGAACGCCGCCATCTTCTCCTGGTGCAGCACCTGCGCCTGGCTCTCTTCGAGTTCCTGCGTCCGCTCGGCGATGCGGGTTTCCAGTTGCTCCTTGCCGGCTGCCAACTCGGCCGCCGCCCGCCTCAGTAGCCGCGCCAGGGCGACCGCCGCCGCCGTCACCCACAAGAGTACCACCAGGGTGAACGCCATCACCCGCCAGTCGTTCGGGGCGACCGGCACGACGAACAGCAGCGACGAGTACCCCAGGCAGTTCAGCCCGCAGGTGATGAGCGGCACCCGCGGCGGGTGGCGGACCGCCCCGCACACCAGCGACAGCAGGTAGTAGAACCGGAACGGGCTGTCGAGGCCGTGCTCGAAGTAGCACAGCAGGGTGATGAACAGGGCTTCGAGGGCGGACACGCCCAGCGGCAGGTCGCGGAGGAACACCCGCCCGCGGAGGAAGAAGGCGGTGTCCAGGGCGGTGTACGCCAGCCCGAGTAACAGGATGACGTTCAGCGGGCGGGCGTCCGCCCCGGCGGAGTTCGCCACCACCGCCCCGACCACCAGCCCGAACCAGCGGATGGACACGGCGATGGATTCGGCCTGAAGCTCGATCTGGGAGCCGGCCGGCCGCGGGGCCAGCCGGTCGAGGAGTGTCGGCATACCGACATTTTAGGAAACCCGGCGGCGCACCCGACCAGCCGGGGGCAGTACAGTGTGTGGGCCAACGGGAGGACGGCGATGCCGGCCGGGTTGCAAACGCTGGTGGACCGGCTCCGCGGGGCGGTGAGCCGCGACGCGCTGGCGGAGGCGACCGATGCAGCCCTGCTGCGGCGGTTCGCCGACGGGCGGGATGAGGTGGCGTTCGCCGAACTCGTCCACCGGCACGCGCCGGCGGTGTACGCCCTGTGCCGCCGGCATCTCACCCGCCCGGCCGATCTGGACGACGCCTTCCAGGCCACGTTCGTGGTGCTGGCGCAGAAGGCCGGCACGGTGGCGAAGCCGGACAGGCTGTCGGCGTGGCTGTGCGGGGTGGCCGACCGGGTGGCGAGGAAGGCTCGGGCGCGGGCGGCGAAGCGGGCGGGGAAGGAGCAGCCGCTCGGCGGGATCGAGCCGGCCGCGGCGACGCCGGACCCCGAGACCGACCTGCGGGCGGTGCTGGACGACGAGTTGCGGCACCTGCCGGCGGAGTACCGGGCGGCGGTGGTGCTGTGCGACGTGGACGGGGTGAGCCGGCGGGAGGCGGCGCGGCGGCTGGGCATCCCGGACGGCACGCTGTCCAACCGGCTGGCCCGCGCCCGTGCCATGCTCGGCCGGCGGCTGCTCCGTCGCGGGGTGGCTCTCGGTGCTGGGATTTCCCTCAATGCTGCCGCCGCGGGAACGCCGCCCACTCGTCTTGTCGGCCTCGCCGTCCGGGCCGCGTTCGCGGACACTGCCCCGGCTGAACTCACTCAACTACTGAGCACCGGATATCGACTGATGCCGAACGCCAAACATCTGCTAGCGGCCCTCGCTGGGGTCACCCTCATCGGCGGAACGGTAGTCGGGGTCATGGTCTTCATGCAGAGCAAGACTCCCCAGACGGCCACGACCGATGGCGGGGCGAAGATGGCAACCACCCCGGCGACGCGGGCCGCACCCCCAGACCCGAACAAACCCCGGCAGCCGTGGCCGGAGCCGAAGTTCGGCGAGTCGATCAACGCGTCCGCGTTCAGCCCGGATCGGACGTTGGTGGTGATGGCGCAGGACTACCGGAACACCGCCGCCGGGGGCACCAGACTTCGCATGTTCGACACGGCCACCTGGAAAGAGGTCCGCACGCTCGACCTGCCTGAGTACCGAGATTTCCTCCGCGGCCTGGCGCTGACGGCGGACGGCAAGAGGGCGTTCATCGGTGGGGACAACTACGGGGTTCAGATCTGGGACACCGACACGGGCAAACTCGGGAAGGTGCTCGACGCCGGCCCCGGCAAGAGCATGTGTCGGTCCCTCCGGCTATCCCCCGATGGGAAACTGCTGGCCGGGAACCTGGTGTTCGTCGAAGGGCGGAGTCAGGGTGTCCGGCTGTGGGACGCGACGAGCGGGGAGGTAGTGCGGACCATCCCCATCCCGAACGACCTGTCGTTCGATTACCCGATCACGTTCACCGACTCCGGCGGGACCGTGGCCGGGATTTGCAACAGCGATAAGGAGAGCGGCTTTCGTGGTGTCATCGAGTGGGATGTGACTACTGGTGCGGAGAAGCGCCGCCTTGACGTGGCGGCGGCCGTCGGCCCGTGCAAGCGGTGGCCTTCGCCGGTGGTACCGAACCCCTTCCGGGTGGTCCTCCAAAGCCTGAGCTACACGGCGGACGGGAAGTCGGCGGTCGTCGGCGGCGGGCACATGGCGCCGGAGGAAAAGGTGATGGGCAAGCGGGAACGATCCGGCGGCGCGACCCCGTACACGTTCTCCGGCAACCTCTGGGTCATCAACCGCGAGTCCGGAAAGCTGGTGAAGACGCTGATCGAGGACCGGACCGATCTGGTCCGCAGCGCCGGCGTCGCCGCCGACGGGAAGAAGTTACTCGTCACCCTGACGATCCCGTCGCGCACGGGCACCTACCTGAACACAGACGACGAGTTTGTCGAAATCCAGCGGTGGGACACGGCCAGTTGGGAGCGAGACTGGGTGAAGTTCGCCGACAAGGCTGAGCGGTGGAAAATGCTGGCCGGGGCGGACCGCTGACCACTCACTTCCCCCTTGTCGATCCGCACGGACTGTAAGAACTTGTCGCGGTCGGCAGGGTACGTCAGAACGGGGCGGGCGGCGGGGCCGCGGCGGCGATGACGATGCGGGCGCACGCTTCGGCGTCGGACAGGGCGTCGTGGTGCAGCAGCCCGATGCCCAGCCGCCGGCACACGCTCGGCAGGTCGTTCGGCTTCAGTCCCCATTTCTTGCGGGACAGTTGCACGGTGCAGACGAACGGCAGGGGAGGGGGCGGCAGACCGGCGGCGGTACAGCACGCTTGCAACACCCGGCGGTCGAACGGGGCGTTGTGGGCGGCGAGGAAGGCGGCGCCGTCGAGCAGCGGCAGCAGTCGCGGCCACACGTCGGCGAACGCCGGGGCGGTCGCCACCATCGGCCAACTGATGCCGTGGACGTGCGAGAAAAGGATGCGGGGCCGCGGCGGGCGGATGAGGATGCCCTCGCGGTGGACGACCTTCCCCGCCTCCACACGCACCACGCCGACGGCGCACGCGCTGTCCGGGCCGTGGTCGGCCGTCTCGAAGTCGAGGGCGACGAATGCCGAGTGCGGGGGAAGCATCCGACTTACTCCTCGTCGCCCCGCAGTTTGGCGAGCACGCTGAAGTCCTCCAGCGTGGTGGTGTCCTGCTTGCCCTCGCGGCCGGCGGCGATGTCGCGGAGCAACCGCCGCATGATCTTCCCGCTGCGGGTCTTCGGCAGGGCGTCCGTGAACCGCACGTCGTCCGGCCTCGCTAGCGCCCCGATCTCCTTCGCCACGTGCTTCTTCAACTCGTCCTTCAGCCCGTCGGATACCACCACGCCTTGCTTGACGGTCACGAAGCAGCAGATGCCCTCGCCCTTGATCTCGTCCGGTTTGCCCACCACCGCCGCCTCGGCCACCTTCGGGTGGTTCACCAGCGCGCTCTCCACCTCCATCGTGCTCAGCCGGTGGCCGCTCACGTTCAGCACGTCGTCCACCCGGCCCATCACCCAGATGTACCCGTCTTCGTCTTTCCTCGCACCGTCGGCGGTGAAGTAGTACCCCTGCGGGGTCTGGCTCCAGTACGTCGCCTTGAACCGCTCGTCGTCCCCATAGATGGTCCGCATCAGGCTCGGCCACGGCCGCTTCACCACCAGGAACCCGCCGCTGTTCGCCGGCACGTCATTCCCATCCTTGTCCACCACCGCGGCGGCGATGCCGGGCAGCGGTTTGGTGGCGCTGCCGGGTTTGGTGGGGATGGCCCCCGGCAGCGGCGAGATCATGATCGCCCCGGTTTCCGTCTGCCACCACGTGTCCACGATCGGGCACCGGCCCTTGCCGATCACCTCGTGGTACCACATCCACGCCTCCGGGTTGATCGGCTCGCCGACGCTGCCGAGCAGCCGCAGCGAGCTCAGGTCGTGGGCGTTCGGGTGCTGGTCGCCCCACTTGATGAACGCGCGGATGGCGGTCGGGGCGGTGTACAGGATGGTCACCCCGTACTTGGCGATGATACTCCAGAAGCGGTCTTCCTTCGGGTGGTTCGGGGCACCCTCGTACATGACCACCGTGGCGGCGTTGGCCAGCGGGCCGTACACGATGTAGCTGTGCCCGGTCACCCAGCCCACGTCGGCGGTACACCAGTAGACGTCGTCGTCCCGCAGGTCGAACACCCACTTGTGGGTGAGCGACACGCCGAGCAGGTACCCGCCGGTGGTGTGCAGCACCCCCTTCGGCTTGCCGGTGCTGCCGGACGTGTACAGGACGAACAGCGGGTGCTCGCTGTCCAGGTGTTCGGCCGGGCAGTTCGCCGACACGTCGGACATCAGGTCGTGCCACCAGATATCGCGGCCGGGCTTCATGTGGACGGACGTGTTGCGGGCGCGGTTGAACACCACGCACTTCTCGACGGTGGGGGATTTGGCCAGCGCCTCGTCCACGTTCTGCTTCAGATGGACGGCGTTCCCCCGCCGCCAGCCGATGTCGGCGGTGATGACGAGCTTGGCCTTGGCGTCGTTGTTCCGATCGGCCACGGCTTCGGCGCTGAACCCGCCGAACACCACCGAATGCACCGCCCCGATGCGGGCACACGCCAGCATGGCGATCACCGCCTCCGGCGTCATCGGCATGTAGATGGTGACCCGGTCGCCTTTGCCCACGCCGAGCTGCTTCAGCCCGTTGGCGAACTTGCACACCTGGTGGTGGAGTTGCTGGTACGTCAGCGTGCGGGTGTCGCCCGGTTCGCCCTCCCAAATGATCGCGGCCTTGTTCTTGTGCGGCCCGTGCAGGTGGCGATCCAGACAGTTGTAGCTGGCGTTGAGCAGCCCGCCGGTGAACCATTTGAAGAACGGCGGGGTCGAGTCGTCCAGCACCTTGTCCCACTTGTAGAACCAGTGCAGGCCCTCCGCGTGGTGGCCCCAGAACCCATCCGGATCGCGGTCCGCCCACTCGGTCAGCCGCCGGTGCTCGTCGGCATTCACGAGGGTTTTCTGGGCGAACGCCTCGGGCACCGGGAACACGCGGGTTTCTTTCAGCACGCTGGTGATGTTCGGCGTCGTCATGGGTCATCCGTCGGAGAGAGAACGGGCCACCGCTTCGGTATAAAGTACGCAGGGAACCGCCGACCGAGGACCAACGCCACATGACCGACGACAAGTTCCGAATCGGCCTGGTGCAGATGGGCTGCGACGCCGACCGCGACACCAACCTGGCGAAGGCCGAGGCGGCCATCGCCGAGGCGGCCAAGCAGGGCGCGCAGATCGTGTGCCTGCCGGAGTTGTTCACCGGCCCGTACTTCTGCCAGACGGAAGACCTCAACCTGTTCGACCTGGCCGAGCCGATCCCCGGCCCGAGTTCGGAACGCCTGGGCAAGGCGGCGAAGGCGAACAACGTGGTCGTCATCGGATCGCTGTTCGAGCGGCGGATGGCCGGGGTGTACCACAACACCGCCACCGTCCACGACGCCGACGGCACGTTCCTGGGCATGTACCGCAAGATGCACATCCCGGACGACCCGCTGTTCCTCGAAAAGTACTACTTCACCCCCGGCGACCTCGGCTGGCGGGTGTTCGACACCAAGTACGCCAAAGTGGGCACGCTGGTGTGCTGGGACCAGTGGTACCCGGAGGCGGCGCGGCTGACGGCACTGCGGGGGGCGGAGGTGATCTTCTACCCGACGGCCATCGGCTGGCACCCGAAAGAGAAGGCGGAGTACGGCGAGGCGCAGCACTCGGCGTGGCAGACGAGCATGCGGGGGCACGCCATCGCCAACGGGGTGTACGTCGGGGCGGTGAACCGCATCGGGCACGAGAAGTTGACCGGCGACGG
>CANJKY010000204.1 GCA_947474875.1 Gemmataceae bacterium | reverse complement strand
CGACACCGCCGCCCCGGACAAGCTGCTCGACCAGACCGGGCTGAAGCTGGACGCCGACGTGGACGTGGCGGTGGTCGCCCGGCTGCTGCCCACCCTGCTGCGGGTGAAGCCGGGCACCGAACTGACCAGCGGGCGATTGACGGTGAAGGCGGCCAGCGCCGCAGGCCCGACCGGTCCGACGTGGGCGGGCTCGGTCTCCACCACCCGGCTGGAGGGAAAGCGGGATGGTAAGTCGCTGGTGTGGGACAAGCCGCTGGCGGTCACGTTCCAGGGGCGGGTGCGACCCGACGGCCTGCCGATGTTCGACGACCTGACGGTGGCGTCCGACTTCATCGGCGCCCGCGCCCGCGGCGAGCCGGAGCAGTTCACCGCCGCGGTGAACCTGGAACTGGACAAGCTGGCCGCCCACCTGCACGACTTCCTCGACCTGGATCTACAGCTCGGCGGGTCGGTGCGGAACCTGATCGTGCGGACGCACCCGAAGGCCGGCGGCGGGTACACCCTCACCGCCGACGGTGCCGTCACCAACCTGGTGGTGCTGGACAAGGCGGGCACGGGCATCCGCGAGCCGAGCCTGACGCTCAAGGCGAACGCGGACGGCGACCTGCTGAAGCGGGACGACCGCATCACCGGCGCCCGCATCGACACCGGAACCGTCACCGTCACCGCCGGCTCGGACGTGCTGGACGTGGCGCTGCTCGAACCGATCGCCGACGCGAAGGCGCTGGCGTCCGGGAAAGCGCGGGTGAACCTGACCGGCGACCTGGGGCGGTGGCGGTCCCGCGTCGGCCCGCTCGTCGGCTTCCCGGCGGAGTGGGACTTGGGCGGCACGGCGCGGCAGGCGTCGGCGGTGGTCACGCTCGGCGAAGTCATCTCGGCCAGGCAGGTGAAGCTGAGCGTGGCGAACGCCGTGTTCCGCGGGGCCGGGCTGGACATCAGCGAGCCGCTGCTCGGGCTGGAAACCTCGGACCAGGACGGCGGGGCGATCGCCTTCGACCGCAAGACCGGCGTGACGGCGTTCACCTTCACCAGCGTCACCTGCGAGACCGTCCGCGGGGCGGCGGACCGGTTCGAGATCAGGCCGTCGGCGAACGGCGAGTACGGGGCGAGCGGGCGTGCGAACGTGGTCGCCCGGCTGGATCGCCTGCAACGCACGCTGAAACTGCAATCCGATCCGACGCTGGCCGACCAGTTCCGCGGCACCGCCGAGGGCACCGTTGCCCTGAACGCCCCCACGTTCGACCGGCTCGGGCTGACCGGCGATCTGACCATCACCGGGTTCGAATTCGGCCCGCCGAATGCCCCCACCTGGACCGAACAGAAGGGGCAGGTGCAGGCCAAGTTCGACGGCGAGTACGCCGTCACCGCCGACACCCTCAACCTGCGGTCGGCGACGGTGGAGCGGGACGGCCTGACCGCCACCGGAAAAGGGAGCGTCAGCAAGCTGACCACCGCCGTGGACCTGGACCTGTCCGGCGACCTGACCTACGACCTGGCGAAGCTGGAGCCGCAACTGAAGAAGTACCTGGGCAAGACGGCGACGGCGGCGGGGCGTGATACCAAGCCGTACCGCATCGCCGGCAACCTGACCGAGGGCGGGAAATCGCTGACGGCCATCGTCGGCGGCAAGCCGGCTCACGGCGACCTGACTCAACTGAGCGGGAACGCAGCGGTGGCCTGGACGGCGCTCAAGGCCTACGGGTTCGACGTGAGCCAGTCCGAGATAAAAGCCACCGTGGGCAACGGGCTGGTGACGATGACGCCGGTGCAGGCGACGTTCGGCGGCGGCAAGATCCGCGTCGAGCCGACGGTGCGGCTGAACCCCGGCGCCTACGACCTGACGTTCCAGAAGGGCCGGATCATCGACAACGCGAAGCTCACACCGGCGGCGTGTGCCGACGCCGTCGGGTACGCCCTGCCGGCGCTGGCCAACTCCGCCCAGGCGGACGGCACCGTGTCGTTCGACCTGGGCGACCACCGCATCCCGCTGGCCGACCCGACCCGCGGGGTGGTGAAGGGCAATCTGACCGTCCACGACGCGACGGTCTCACCCGGCCCGGTGGTGACGGAACTGATCGAGGTGTTCGGGCTGGCCGCCCCGAAGCTGCAGGTGAAGAAGAACAGCGTGGTGCCGGTGCGGATGGAGAACGGCCGGGTGTACCACTCCGACTTCGTGTTCAACGTGGGCAACACGCCGGTGACGACGGCCGGGTCGGTGGGCACGGACGGCACGTTAGACATGACGGTGAGCGTGCCCATCGGGAGCACGCTGGCGGAGAAGCTGGTGCCGGGCAACCGCCCGCTCATCCACAAGGCGCTGGCGGGCCAGTCGATCACGGTGGCGATCGGCGGCACGCTGCAAAAGCCGACGCTCAACCGCGAGGCGATGAAGGGGCAGTTGACGAAAGTGGTGCAGGGGGCGATGAAGGACGCGGCCAAGGATGCGGTGAAGGACGCCGGCGACGACCTGCTGAAGAAGGGGCTGGACGGGCTGTTCAAGAAGAAGTGACCGAACTCTGGTAGCCGCGACCCAGCGGGGAGCGCGGGCGTGTCGCTCTCGGCCCCCTCACCCGCCCACTCCGTCGGAGTGGGCGACCTCTCCCCCGCACGGCGGGGGAGAGGTGTTGGGCGCCCTGTTCCTGGGGTAGCTCTCCGCGAGTGTCAGCCGCACCCCACCTCCCCCCTGCGAAGCGGGGGAGAGGTCGTCGCCGGGAGCGGAGCGACGGCGACGGGTGAGGGGGGGGATTCGACCGTCATCCCTCATCCGCCTCCTTCGGTTGACCCCGTTCTGGGTTCGGCGGTCGGGTGACGAACGGCTGGGTTGCTGCCCCGTTCCGGTTGTACATGGCAACGATCTCTTCCGCCCGCGCTTTGGCGGCGTCCCCGCCGCGAGGCGAACCAAACTCCCAGGACCGCGTGATCTCACGGATGACGGCCGGGCTGTACACCAACTCGGCCCGCCAGTTCGCCAGGTGCTTGGCTTTCATAGTGAGCGTGAGGTAACGCTTGGATTTTCGGTGCCGCCCGACCACCGTTACGTCTTCCCCGCCCGTACCCCAAAAGAAATCGACAACGTACAACTTCGCGCCGGGGGCGAAGTGCTTGGTGCCCAGCCGGCTCTCCGCACCGCCTGGCCCGTACTGTCGCTCGTGAACGACGTTGGCGGCCACGCACCACGCCGGGCCGTCCAGGGCCGCGACCCAGTTTTCGGGGATGCCGGCTCGCAGTTCTTCGGCGCGGGCTTTCAACGGCTGGAACTGCTCGTCGAGTGAACTGGTCTCATCCAAGCGGATCTGCACCCGAAGGTATTCCCCCCGCGGATCGCCCCGTTCGTCCAGCCAGTCGGCGTACACCAGCCGCAGGAGCTTGTCGGCGGGGTTCGCCATGATCGCGCTCAGGAAGGCGTGGTCTTCGCTCATCCGGGCGCTCCCAGGTGGGCCGAGATCGGTAGTCGCTCCGGATAGAGTATCTCCGTCATCGGTTGTCACAGCGTTCGCTGCCAATCTGCTGGTCCGCCGCTACACTACCCCCGGCCCGAACAGGGCGTGCCCCGGCCTACCGCAGCCACCTCCGGCTCCGTATCCTCTCCCAATCCCGCCATGACATCCCACCCCGCCGGGAGCTTTCCGGCCATGCGTTCGGCGCTGTTCGAGTACGCGCTCAAAGGGCTGTACCTCACCCTGTGGGCGTACCTGGTCGTCCTGCACCCGGACTGGCCGACCATCGGCCGCATCCTGCTGTGGACCGCCGGCGGCACGGCCGCCGGGCTGGTGCTCGGGGTCGTCCAGCAGGTGCTCCGCGGGTTCCGCCCGTTCCGCAACCTGCCCGGGTTCCTGCTGCTGGTGCTGCTGGACAGCCCGTACTTCATCTACCTGGGCACGGTCGGCGGCCTCGGCGCCGGGCTGGTGATCGAGACCGACCCGCCGGAAGATCGGGCGAACTGGCTCATCTACTCCGCCGTCGCCGGCATCGTCCTCGGGATGGTGTTCGCCCAACTGCGGCGGCTGAGCACGCCGGCGGCGCGGCTGGTCGTCGGCGGGGCGCTCGGCGTTGCACTCGTGGCCGGCTGCCTGTACGGGGCCGAACAGCTCGGGCTGGACATCTCGAACAAGGATCTCGGCGGCGTCCTGCTGGCCGGGCTGCCGTTCTTCTACCTGCTGGTGTTCTGCGGGGAGACGGACGAGTCGGAAGTGGAGATCGCCGCCCTGTGCGCCGCACTCGGCGTCGGCCTGTACCTGCTGACGCGGAGCCAGGCGCTGTCGTCCGGGTTGGAGGAGTACGTCCCGGGGTTCGGCGACAAGCTCATCTTCCTGGTGCCGGTGCTGCTGTACTTCCTGTACGCCACGCGGGTGCTGCCCAAGCTGCGGCCGTTCAAGCACACCCTGCGGGGGTACGCGTACCTGTCGCTCGGCCGGGTGCGGGCCAGCCTGGCCAGCTTCGGCCGGGCGCTGCAACTGGACCGGCGGAACGAGCTGGCGACGAGGGGGCTGTACCAACTCCACCGCCAGCTCGACCTGTCCACGCTGGACGCGGACACCATCCCGTTACTCAACTTCGACTTCTGCCTGAAGCTGGCGACCGACACGCTGATCGGCGGCGACCCGCCGACCGAGACGAAGCGGGCCGAGGCGCTGCGGCTGCTCGATCTGGTCGAGCAGTACCGCGCCCCGCTGCGGGCGAAGGTGGACTACCTGAAGGCGGTGGCGCTGACGCACGCCAAGGACTTCGACCTGGCCGCCGGCTACCTGTCGCAACTGCTCGACCCGGAACACCCGGCCGACGCCGACGTGCGGAGGACGGTGCTGTTCCCGGGGTGGGATCTGGCCCTGCGGCTGCACCCGGAGATGATCCGGCGGCTGGGCGAGGCGGAGCTGGCGAAACCCGGCCGGCGGATGGACGCGATTGCGGCGGTGGAGCGAGCGCTGGCCAAGACGCCGGACGACCCGACGGCGCTGGAACTGAAGACGCTGCTGTACGCCGGCCTCACCGAACCCGAGTTCCTGGCCGCGGTGCCGCCCAGCCCGGCCGCCCCGCCGACCGAGTTCAACTACGAGTACGCCGAGCAACTCGGCCTCGCGCTGGTCGATTCGGACGAGCCGGAGCGGGTGGACCGGGGCATGGCGTTCCTGCGGATCGCCGGTCGCGGGCTGCCCGAGCGGGGGCCGTGGATCTTCACCCGCCTGGCGCAAGCGGCCGAGCGGCGTAACGACGCCGACGCCACCCGCGGGTACCTCGAACAGGTGAAGCGGGCCGGGCTGCTCGTGACCCCACAGCGGCTGGCGGCCGACCAGCAGGCGCTGTACTTCGCCGCCCTGAAAAAGATGGTCGATCTAGCGACCGCCCGCGGCGACTACCAGGCGGCGGTGGACGACCAGCGGACGTACATCGAGGGCGGCAAGGAGGACGTGAACAGCCTGCGGCAGTTGGCCGAGCTGAACGCCAAGAACGGCGACGTGCTGAACGCCCTGCTCATCACCGAGCGCGGGCTGATCTACTCGAAGACCGACCCGGACCTGCTGGCGAAGCGGGACAGCTACTACTACTCGGTGGACATCGACAAGGTGCGGGCGGCGAAGGACAAGATCGCCCCGTGGTTCGACGTGGCGTACTGCCTGAAGAAGGCGAAGGCGGTGGCCGACCAGCGGGAGCCGGACCTGGAGACGATCGAGTACGGGCTGCACCTGGCGAAACTGGCCCGCGTCATGCAGCCCGAGTCGCACGCCGGCATGGTGGCCGAGGCCCGGCTGCTGCTGCGGAAGGGTGAGCGGGACGCCGGGGTGAGCCTGCTCGAGGACGTGCGAGAGCAGAAGCGGGGCAGCGGGGAGGAGGAGGACGCCTGGTTCCTCGCCACCCGCATCCTGGGCGACCTGTACCTGAACGAACTGAACCGCCCGGACCTGGCGGTGGCCGCGTTCGGCAGCTACCGCGAGTACCACCGGGCCGGGGCGGACACCCTGTTCCAGTTGGCCCGGGCACACGAGGCGAACGGCAACACCGCCGCGGCCATCAAGTGCTACGACGCGGTGACGGCGTACAAGGATCACCCGAAGTACTGGGAGGCGACGGAAGCCGTGCGGCGGCTGAAGGAGGGGGCGACGTGACCGCGGACGTCACTCCCCGCGTTCGGGCTGCGGGGTGAGGCGGAGGAGCCAGCGGCGGAGCAGGTCGGTCAGTTCCTCTCGCTGGTCGCCGGACAGCGGCGGCAACGACCGCTCGGCCTCGCGGAAGCGGGTGGCGGTGGCCGCGTCGATCACCTTCCGCCCCTTGGCGGTCAAACTCACCACCACCCCGCGGCGGTCGGTCGGGTCCGGCTGCCGTTCGACCAGCCCGCTCGCCTCCAGCTTGTCCAGCCGGCTGGTCATCCCGCCACTCGACAGCACCACCGACCGCAGCAGGGCGGTCGGGGTCAGCCCGCCCTTCGGTCCGGCCCGCCGCAGCGTCGCCAGGATGTCGAACTGGCCGAGGGTGAGGCGGTGCTCGGCCAGCGCCTCCTCCACGCTCCGCTGCAGGTGCTCGGCCAGCACGATCACCCGCCCGACCAGCCCGAGGGCGGCCGGGTCCAGGTCCGGGCGGGTCGCCCGCCAGGCGGCGAGCAGGTGATCGACGGCGTCCGGCGGCTGGTGCATCGGCGGTCACCTCGGGTGGATTTATCTTGATTGCGAGTTAAGATTCTTGACGTCGAGATTGTATGCGTCTAGCGTATCCGGGCGAGAGGTTCTGAGAGTGGTAGGCACACTCCGTGTG
>CANJKY010000203.1 GCA_947474875.1 Gemmataceae bacterium | reverse complement strand
GCTTCCGGCCGGAAGGGCGAGGTGGCCGCCTTCCGCCCGGGCACCCACGGGAATGAGATCGCCCTCGGCCTGTGCCTGCGGGACCGCGTCGCCGATCCGGCCGCCCCGGTGCGGGTGGTGTTGTTCGACCGCCCGTCCGGGCAGGTCACCCGCACCATCGACCTGCCGTTCGCCCCCGAGTGGGAGCGGCGGCGAAACCGCACGGACGGGGTGCGGGGGCTGGCGTTCACCCCGGACGGGCGGTGGCTGCTCGCCGGCACCCGCGGCGGCGGGGTGTACGCGGTCGACGCGGTCAACCCGGACTGCCGCCCCCAGGCGCTGGCGCAGGACACGGAACCGGTCAAGCAGCTGTTCGCCGAGCCCAGCGGCCGGGCGGCGGTGTCCGTGTCACTCGACGGCCGGGTCCGCCGGTACACCCTGACCGGTCGGGGCTGGGCCGCGGTGGCCGAGGCCGACTTCGCCAGCGCGTACCCGTCCGTCGGCTGGGAGCCGACGGCGTGTGTGGTGCCCGACACCGGGGATGTGGTGGTGTGCGTGCCGCGGGGCGGTACCCCAGTGACCACCCGGGTGTACCGGTACACCCGGGACCTGACCCCGCTGGGTGACAGCCGCCTGCCGCTCCTCGTCCGCCACCCGGCACCGCACCCGACCGCCCCGCTCCTGCTGGCCGACTACGTCGAGACGCAGAACGCGCTCACAATTGACCAGTTGACCGCCGACGCCCACCCGCCCCTGCAACTGAGGTTGGACAGCCTGCTGCCGCAGTACACCGAGCAGGTGGCGTTCAGCCCGGACGGGCGGCTGCTGGTGACCACCTGCGACGACCTCCGCGGGGTCGTGAAGATATGGGACACCGCCACCCTCCGCCTACTGCACGAAGTTCCCTGCCCGAACGGGAGCGGGCGGGTGGCGTTCGCGGCGGACGCCCCGGTGCTCGCCGTCCTGGCTGAGGACCACGCTCATCTGATCGAGTGGAACGACGGCGGGCCGGAGGCGACGATCGGCTGGCACGCCAGCCCGGTCGAGGCGGTCGGCCTGTCGGCCGGCGGGACCACCGTCCGCACGGTCGTCGGCGACACGATCCACTCCTGGGACGCGGCCGACGGCCGCTGGCGGGGGCGACGGGCCGATCGACCGCTGCTGTTCGCGGAAGGCCAACCCCGGTCCCTGCCGCCGGTCGGGCCGGACGGGTACGCCGTCAGTTGCCGCATGGCCGCCGTGTTCGCCTTCGCCGACAGTCTCCTCCCCCGGCGGTTGAACACGTCCGCCCCGGTCAGTCTGTGGCACGCCGACCCGGACGGGCGGTACTGGGAGTGCGTCGGCCACCGGGTCCGCCAGTTCACGCCGGCCGGCCGGGACGCCCGGCCTCACCGGTTCCCCGAGCCGGCTCAGGTGGGGGGCGAACTGGAATTCGCGGACCGGCCGTTGGTGCTCGCCGCCCGCGGGCCGCGGGCGGTCGTCTCCGGCGTCGAGCGGGCATCGGCGATCGACGGCGCGGGCCGGCTGACCGTCCGGCAGGAGGCACCGATCGTCGGCCCGAGCTGGACGGCGGCGGCGTTTGCCTCGGACGGGGAGGTGGTGGTGGTGGGCGACGCGGACGGCCGGCTCGGCCTGGCCCGCTGGCCCGACCCCCGCCCGCGGTCGTACCGGCGGGTTCACCGCGGCGGGGTGGTGGCGGTGACGTGCCCTGCCCCCGGGCTGGTGGCGAGCGGCGGCGACGACGGGGTGGTGGCCCTGCTGCTGATTGACGGCGACACCCTCACCCCCCTGGCGTCGATCCCCCACGACCGGCCGGTCGTGGCCCTCGCCGGCCGCGGCCGGCAGCTGGCTGTGGTGTGCCGGGGGGAGCGGTCGACCCGGCTGATGCGGTGGGACCGTCTGGTCGGGGCGTGGGCGGCCGTCGGGGTGCCCGTGGCCGGCGTCGACTGGTGTGACGAGCCGCCGCCGGCCGTCCCGTGGCCCGCGGTCGAAGTCAGTCGGGAGTCGGCGGGGCCGGGTCTGCTGCGGTCGGTGTTCCGGGGCCCACACTGGGAGGTGATGTGGGGCGGGGGTTCTGTAGATCCGTCGTTGAGCCACGTCTGGCACGGCCCGGACGCACCGTGCCCGATCCCGTTGGCGAGAACGTTTGCGGTCGAGTGGCGTGGCTGGCTGACCCCGCGGTCGGCCGGGCGGTACCGGTTCCGGGTGTCGGCGGACGACGCGGCCGCGGTGTACCTGGGCGACCGCCAGGTGGTTTCGGTTGTGACACGCATGGGGATGGACGAGTTCGTAACCGGTGAGGCCGAGCTGGCGGCCGAACCGTACAGGTTCCGGGTGGAGTTTGATAATGTGAGCGGCCCGGCCCACATCCGCGTCGAGTGGAGCAAGCCCGGCCCGGACGGGTTCGACTGGCGGGCGATCGACCCGCAGTACCTGTCCCCGCACCCGCCGAAGTAGGGCGGTGGCCTCAAGGTGTCAGCGCCGACTGAGCGACCCGAGGTTAAACCCTATCGATGGTGCCGGGCAGACCGGGTTCCACCTGTTCCTCGCACAACAGCGACGCCGGAGCGATGACGCGGTTGGCGGTCCCGCCAAGGCCCGTCACCGAATCACCCGGCACCCGGCGATACTTTGGCGGAGTGCGTCCACCGCACCCGCACTCAGTTGATCGCAGCCCCACAACGTGAGGGTCTTCAGCCGGCTGAGCCGACCGAGAGCGGCGAGCCCAGCGTCGCTCAGACGGGGGCAGCGGGAGAGGTTGAGCGCCCGCACCTCGGACAGCGAACTCAGCGAACGCAAGCCGGCGTCAGTCAGTTCGCCACACCCCGTCAGGTTCAGATGGGTGAGACCGCTCACCCGGCTCAGGGCCGCCGCCCCCCGGTCGGTGACCCGGCTACAGAACGCCAGGTTCAGGTCGCACAGCCTGGGGAGCTGAAGAAGGTGAGCCAGCCCGTCGTCCGTCAGCTGGGCGCACCCCTCCAGGTTGAGGGCGGCGAGCACGTGGAACGCCGGCAGGACCGCCAGGCTGGCGTCGGTCAGGCGGTTGCACGCACTCAGGTCGAGGGCGGTCAGGTGGCCCAGCCGGGCCAGGTGCCGCACCCCCAGGTCGGTCACCTGCTGACACGACGCCAGGCTGACCTTGGTCAGATCGGGCAGGTCGGCGAGGAGGGAGAAGCCCGCCAGCTGGACGTCCGCCACTCGGGTGCTGACCGTCAGCTGGTACTCCTCCGCGGCCAGAGTTCTGACGCGGGCGGGGGTGTCGCACACCTTGTCCCACCCGGCCGCGGGCACCCCGATCGGGCGGCGGTGCCACGATCCCGGGATGGTGACGTCCCAGTCCGCCGTGTCCCGGCGGGGGGCGGCCGATTCCGGCTGGGGGTACCGGGCGGCGGTTGGGGAGACGGGCGACGCCTTCACCCACCCGGCGGGGGTGCTCACGATGCACCCCCGCCGCCGCAGGCTCTGCAGGTGGCTCCCCACCCCGCCCCGCTCCTTCAGCTTCCGCCGCCGCACCTCGGCGATGATTTCCGTCTCCGTCAGCGGGCGGTCGGCCTCGATCAGCACGGTGTCGATGGCACCCGCACCCGAATCGGCGGCGGAGCCGAAAGCAGTCTTCCCGCCGGCGGGTCTCGGCCCTGGCCCCGCGTGGGGGGGTGGGTCCGGGCCGGGGTTGGCAGGTGCTGGAGGAAGGGGGGAAGTGCTCGGCGGGGCCGGCGTGCCCACCGCCTTCAGCCGGTCGAGGAAATGCTGTGCGTCGGCGGGCCGCTCGGCCACCCGCTCGGACGCGGAGTCGATGAGCAACTCGATGAGGGCCGGTGAAAGCCCGAGGCCGGAGAGCGTTCTCCCCCAGCCCGGGGTCGGGCCGGCGTCCAGGTCGCCGGTGAAGAGTTGGTAGGCGATGACGGCCAGCGCGTGCACGTCGTCCCGGGGGTCGGGGTCATCCCCCCGCTTCTGCTGGGGGCTGGCGTACAGCGGCGTGTGCGACCCCCGCAGGTGCCCGCGCAGCCGGCCGCCCCGTGACGACAATCCGAGCGAATCGGACCGCAACGCCTCCACCGACGTAACGGCCCCGATCCCGAAGTCGGTGACCCGAAGCCGTCTGCTGACCCGGTCGATGAGGACGTTGGCCGGCTTCAGATCGCGGTGGACGATCGGCGGTCGCAGCCGGTGGAAGAACGCGGCGGCGCCGGCCAGCTGCCGGATCGCCTTCGTCGCCTGTTCGATCCGCTCGCCGGCCGTCAGGGTTCGGAGCCGGGGGATCCAGTCCGTCAGCGTCCCGCCCGACACGTACTCGTACCGAAGCCAGGGCGGGTCGCTGGTGAGGTTCGCGTCGATCAGCGGCACGATGTTGGGGTGGGTGGCGTTCGCTATCAGCCGGGAGATGACCGCCGCTTCGTGCCGAAGAGTGGCATCCGCGCGTCCGGTGTAGAACTTGAACGCCCCCGCCAATTGAGAGAGGTTCCGGTTCCTCGCCAGCCAGACCTCGCCGAACCCGCCCGTGCCGAGCAGCTTTTCGAGCACCCACCCGGGGGCCTGCGGCACCTCCTCACCGGGGTTGAACCGCGGCGGGCGGGCGGGCAACAGCTGCACCAGGTCGCCGGCGGAGGTGATCTGGAACGACGCCGGGACCGTGTCGCCTTTCGGGTTGTCAGCCGCTCGGAGCGACCGGCGGACCGCCTCCGGCATACCGCTGACCCATGTCGCCAGGCGGGCGATGTCGTCGTCGCAGACCAGCTCATCCGTTTTTGCGAGCGCGTCGTGGATCGCCTGCTTGGCTTCCGCCCTGAGGACCTCGGCGTTGGCCCGGACCAGCTCCTGCAGCTCCTCCTGCTGTTCCGCCTCTTTCCGCTTCTCCTTCCACTTCTTCCACGCACTCTCGCCCACCTCGTACACGTACCCGCCCCCGGGGACGAACTCGACGAGCGCGCCCCGAACCCCCTTCTCGACGATCGCCTCCGCCACGCACTTGAAGATCGTGAACACCGCCTCACCCCTGTGGCCGGATCGCCGCCCCGCTCAGTACGGCGGTCCGACGCGGTCCGATCGTGTTCTATGAACGCGGTTCATGCGGCCCCAGACTTCATACCCGGCCGGGAGTTCCGTCCCGTCGCTCTACCGACTTTCGCAACTCGGCCCGAAGGAGTACCGTCGTGACATGAGAACCACGGTCGGTGCGTCCCTGACTGCTGAGCGGAGGGTGGGGATGGTCACTCGCCTCGGAAGTGAATGAACCGGGCACAGATCGGTTCAACGGAATCGGGTCTTGGGATGGCACTTCCGGGTATGATGGGCCGAATGTGACCGCGCTGACCTTGAACGCCCATGAGCCGCTCGGCCCGCCACTCCATCAGCGTCACCGACCTCGGCGAGTACATCCGCCACCGGTCGTGCGACCGCCGGTTCCACCTGACCGTCCACCCGGAGGCGGCCCAGGCCCTCCCGTTCTTCGACCGCCTGGGCAGCACCCTCGAACCGGTCCTGGCGCGGGTCGGCACCGACCGGGAGGAGCGGTGGGAGGGCGAGCTGAAGGCGGCCGGGTTCGCCGACCTGGCCGCCGGGCTGCCGAAGGGGAACCGCGGCGAGGTGACGTGGGCCGACCTGGCCGGGGTGCTGGCGACACTGCCACCCCACACCCCGGGGTACGCCCGACAGGTGCGGGTGCAGGGCGACCTGGGGGCGTTCGCCGTGTCCGGGCTGATCGACTTCGTGCTGGTGCGGTGGGACGGCGGGCGGCCGCGGCTGGGGCTGGTGGAGTGCAAGGCCAGCCGCCGCGACCGCACCTACCACCACGTCCAGGTGGCCGTGTACCGCATGCTCCTGCGGCAGATGCTCGGCGGGCGGGTGATCGCCGTCGGCGGGCAGGTGGTGCCGGCCGACGCGGTGGCGGG
The DNA here is from genome assembly GCA_947474875.1 of Gemmataceae bacterium. Taxonomy (GTDB): domain Bacteria; phylum Planctomycetota; class Planctomycetia; order Gemmatales; family Gemmataceae; genus JALHQU01. The sequence continues at coordinate 879 of CANJKY010000203.1, read as the reverse complement.
TGTGGTCGCCCGCATCGACGCGGACTCGAACGCTAACCAGCCCATTCTGGCGCTCGACCCGCTCGACCTGGCGGCCGTCGAGGAGGACGTGCGGCGGCTGCTCGCCCCCGGCGGGCGGTTGGACCGGGCGGCGGCCGGGGCGCTGGCCGACCTCGGGTTCCGGCTGGACGGCAAGTGCGACGCCTGCCTGTACGACGCCCACTGCCTGACCGAGTCCGCCCGCCTCCGCCGTCCAGAGTTGCTCGGCCTCGACCCGGTGACCGTCCGCCAGCTCGCCGCCGCCGGGCTGCGGACGCTCGACGACCTGGCGTACCCGCCCGCCCCGCCCACCCCGGCGATGGAGGCGCTGCTCCGGAACCCCGGGTTCGACGAGGACCTGCGGCTGCTCCGGGTGCGGGCGCGGGCGCGGCGGCACACCCTGCCCACGGTCGGCGGCCCGCCGGCGGACGGCGAGTACGACGTGGAGGCCGTCCCGTACCCCGGGTCCGGCCGGCTGCCGGCGTACGACGGGGAGCACGGCCGGCTGTTGCGGGTGTACCTGGCGGTGGACTACGACTACAGCGAGAACCGGGTGGGGGCGGTGGCGGCGCACGTCACCCGCAGCGACGGCCGCCTGCACACCGCGTACGGGGAGCAGGACGGGCGGTGGCAGCCGCGGCCCGGGGTGTGCGAGCAGGTGGCGGACTCGCACGACGAGAAGGGCCGGCCGAGGTACAGCAAGGACTCGCACCTGCGGGAGGCCGGCGGGCAGGAGGTGGTGGTGTTCAAAGAGTGCCGGTGGTCGGGGGCGGACCACGCCGCCGACACCGCGGCCGAGGGCGGGCTGATCCGCCGGTTCTTTCAGCGGCTGGTGGAGGCGATGCGGGCCGAAGCGGGGGC
>CANJKY010000202.1 GCA_947474875.1 Gemmataceae bacterium | reverse complement strand
GCCATCGACCTCACCCCGGACGACCCGGCCCTGTGGTACGCCCGCGGGAACGCCTACGCCGCCCTGGGCCGGTTCCGCGAAGCGGCCGACGACTTTTCCGAGACGCTGAAGCGGAAGCCGGACCACGCGGCCGCCCTGCATAACCGCGGGGCCGCCCTGGCCGAGTTAGGGAATCTGTCTGCGGCCGCCGCCGACTTCACCACCGCCATCGCGGCTGACCCGACCGACCCGGATCCGCTGAACGGTCGCGGGGACGTCCACCGCCGGCAGGGGCGGTACGACGAGGCGGTGGCCGATTTCAATGCGGCGATTGAACTTGCGCCGAAGGCCGCCCGTGCGTACTTCAACCGCGGGCTGTGCCACGCCGCCCGCGGCGACCACGCGACCGCGATTGCCGACTTCACTACCACGATCGAGGTGGCCCCCCGTGCCGCCCGCGCATACCATTGTCGGGCCGTCAGCCGCGACAAGTTGAACGACACAGAGGGGGCTTTGGCCGACCTCGCCACCGCGCTTCGTCTCAACCCTAAGCTGGCTGACGCCTACCGCTTACGCGGACGGCTGAACACCGACCTCGGGTTCCAGGCGCGGGCGGCAGCCGACTTCGACGCGTTAGTCCGCCTGCACCCGAACGACGCCGCGGCCCTGAATCACCGGGGGGTGGCGTTTGCCGAACTCGGATGGCATGTCAAGGCTGTGGCAGACTTTACGGCGGCCGCCGCCCTCACCCCGACCGACCCCGACCCGCTGTACAACCGGGCGCTGGCCTACGTCCGTGAGCGGGATCTGGAGGCGGCTATCGCCGACTTCACCGCCGTCATCGCCCTCCGGCCGAACGATCCAGACGCTTACCTGCAAAGGGGTTACGCCTATCTCGGCCTGCTCGACCCGGAGCGGGCGATCGCCGATTTCGGCCACGCTGTGCGGCTAGAACCGGCCGCCGCCCGCGGGTATCACGCCCGCGCTACCGCCCACCGACACGCCGGAAATCTGACACAAGCTCTTGCTGATGCAGATTTTGCGGTGGAACACAACGACGAGCCGGCTGCCCGGAACTTGCGGGGCGGCATTCGCCACGCTCTGAAGGACTACGCCGGCGCCCTGGCCGACTATCAGGCGGTGCTGGACGTCTCGCCGGACGACGCGGATGCGATGAATTCGATGGCCTGGATCCTGGCGACCTGCCCGACGGCCGATCTCCGTAACCCCGAGCGGGCGTTTGAGTTAGCGAAGCGGCTGTGCGACAACACCGGGCATCAGATGGCCAGCTATCTCGACACCTTGGCGGCCGCAACGGCTTCCCTTGGCCGTTATGACCAGGCGGCGAAGTGGCAGCAGAAGGCGATCGGACTGCTGCCGGCGGACGAGCGGGCCGAGTATCAGAAGCGGCTGGCCGAGTACCAGCGCGGCCGGGCGATCACCGACGGCGAGTGATCGAAACAGTTCACCACTGGTTAGGTGAAAAACGGTTGGCGGCGGGCGGCAGCCGCTTGTTACACATTTTTCTGTTGACACATCCGGCTCCCGCCTTAACAATCTGGCCGTCAGATCGTGACGATGGTGTCTTTCTGCCTGCAAGGACTCGCCCCCATGTTCGCCCTCGCCCACACAAAACCCGCGCCCCCTCCATTTTCACACCGCACCCGCCTCGGCGTTGAACGGCTCGAAGACCGCTCAGTGCCAGCGGTGTTCAACGTCCGCTTGCTTAGCCCGCCGGAGGGGGTCCGTGGATCGACGGCCGCGTCATATGTGTCCGGTGGATTGTTCGTAAAGTCGGTGTATGACCCGGACGGGGACGGGACGGCGGTTGTGGATGCGGTGTCCGAGCTAGAAGCCATCCGAGAGGCGGTGACCGGCGGGCTGACCGTCGGGTTCGGTGGTACGCCTGCCAACCAGATGTACTCGTATCTAAACCCCTCGACCGTCGGCTTGTCGGTGAGCGAGCACAAGCCCTTCGTGGTGCGTTCCTACGTCGACATGGGCGGGGTTGGGTGGACGATCCACCTGGAGGACTTGGCCGCGTTCCCCGCTTCGTGCGATTGGGACTATAACGACTTCGGCTGGGGCGTGGCGGCGTGGACTGGAGGTGGTAGCCCGCCGCCCCCGCCGCCCCCGCCACCACCCACGACCGGAGTCGCGACAGGCGACCTCGATATTATCGACTCGAACGGGTTGGAGGTTGCCGAGGATAAGGAAAACAATCCCGGTGGGTGGGTTTCGGTGAATAACGACAATGACAACTACAACTTCATCGGGGACCAAGCGACTAGTCGGGAGCACAAACTTGATAAGGATGAGTCATCAAAAGTGGTTGGGGAGAACGATTTGATAAAGATTGTTGCCAAAGATCTAGACCCGCATGGTCTATTTGGCACGTTCAGTTTGGAGTGGACCAGCCCCAACATACGAGTCTGGAAGACGGCGGATAAGGACGGCGCAGCGCTGACCGGAATCACTCTGACGCCAGGGCAAGCGAATAACTTCTGGGTAGAGGGTTTGAGCCTGAGTTCCTCGATGGCGGCAGAGAAGATCCAGTTGAAGTGGACGGACATGACCGCCGGCGTGCAGGCAGTAGATCAAGTGGACTTCACAGTGTACGAGGTGAATGGCTCAATGAACGTGCCGGGGTATTCAAAATATAAATATCAGGCGCAGGTTCCAGAGAATTCAGGATACGTTCCCATTTTTGTCTCGGCAACAAGTGGGACTGTAACCAACGACTGGTATGGTGGTGGGCCGCCGGGTACCCCGATTACCACGAAGGCTACAGTTTACTGGGGGGCAGGTGAAGTTGTGGGGACCTATCGAGTTACCCCAGGTACTGCTGTCAGCAATTTTTTTGTAGATCGTGAAGTTAACGTGGTGAAGATTACAGTAACTTCAGCCGCCACACCCCTTCGTAACGAAGTAAAGCTGGCGAACCCGACTACGAATCCGCCAATTCAAAAGCCGGGTGGTAAGCGGGTGAAGTCGGTAACAAAGGACTACGCCATGGGTGCTTATTTGTCCGTAGAAGAGATTAAGGGGCCGCTGGTCGGTGATTCAAGGAGGGGCGTGCGCTTTATGGAAGTTGGGTTCATTCAGAATGTATTTGTTGAACAGTCGCATGGCGTGTTTGATGGCCTTGCGCCAGCCAAGAAACAAGTGTCGCCGATGGAGGGGAAGTCATATCTCGATTGTATGGTAGGAGCAGCGGCGATTACAAGTACGCCGCCCTGGTATGACACTAAAGGTGCTTCTGCGCCAACTACCGAAGGGGTGCCACCTGGAGCACTTAAAGGAGTGTTCACTGCTGGTAATCAAGAGGGTGGTGCTGATGCCACTTGCGCAGCGTGGATTGCTATCTCTGACACGCCGACGTTATTGGGCACCGGCGATATGTCAGTAACACACAACGGTGTTACGGATGCCGTTGATGAGTTTGTGATTAAGGCGAAATTCGATCTGTATTTTGCCGTGCGGACGCGCGAGTCAATTTTGAACTCAGATGCTGTGTACACACAGCGAGCCAAGATCGATTGGACATTTAATGGTACTGGCACAGTCGATGCGCAGGGTGCGTGGAGTGCGGGTGCAGGTGCGGGGATCAGTTCAACTAGCACCACCGATCCGAAGTCTTTTGCTGAAGTGACCAGTGGTGGTGTGGTACCGATTACGACCGGGCCTCTTGCAGTTACCGAACTTAATAATGCGGAGTCAGTACAATGGGCGCTAGTAGACAAGTAGGAGTGGTCATCTGTTTATTTTGCAGTCTTGCAGCAGCACGTGGGGCCAACCCTGCTGCAAAGTATGCTGTTGTGCGAGCGCGCGTCGTGGAAGTCAATAAAAATCAAGAGTCATCGATAACTAATGCAACATTAGAGGTTATTCACGTATACTATGGTGATGAAAAATTGTTGAAAAGCAAGTTTTCCGACTTTTATGCAAAAGTGGATTTTCATGGCATTGCGGCGCGAGAAGATTTCACACTACACGAAGAAGGTATTTGGAGCTTGAGGCCAGACAAGGATGCGACGATAATTACAAGAGTGTATGGATTTCCTTTCGAGTTTCGATGTCGTAATGTGAAAGGTGAAGATGGTGATCGATACGTCCACATTCTCGAACTTGTTGAGACAATTGAGAAGTACACGAAATCGAAATCAGGTGACCGACCCGCCTTGGCGGAAAAACTGGCCGGTCATACCAATCCTGAGATAGGTTACTGGATGATCCGGACGCTGGGTGACTCCGACATGAGTTTTGCCGGCGATATGCTCAAAAAGTGGCGCAAGAAACCAGAAACTCTACCGATTAAAGCACAAGTAGCCTTAGATGAAGTGCTGTGCTCGAAGGAGGCTGAAAGCTGGTATTTCGATGAGGAGCGGGCCTCTCTTTTGAAGCGATGGGTGACGGGCGACATGGATTCAACACGAGCTCGGTTAGTGCTGGATCGACTCAACGTTGCTTCGCAGAATAGGCAATTGCGGGGCAATAAGGCAGCTGAATTCCTTCAAACCGCAGCATTAAACAAAGGTTGGAAATCAGAAGATCGGCAAATGGCTGTCCGCTTCATCGGCGCAGTAGCCGGCCGAGAGGTCGATCATCATGACGCTTTTGCTTGGTTATTCGATCAGATACGATCACATCCGGATAGCGAGATGCGGCGGACCGCCGCTGTTACTCTTGCACAACTACCTTTGCACCCGAAGCGACTGAAAGCTGTCGAGGACCATCTGGCATCGGAGAAGGACGCCGAGATCGTCAAAACGCTTCGAGCGGCGGTGCAGAAGGTGAAGGCGGCCGACAAGAAGTAGCCCGGTCACTTGCCGCCGAGGGGGGTGATCTCCAGGCTGCGGACGCTCAGCCGGTTGCCCGGCGTGCCGGTGCGGTTCTGCACCACGAACACCGGCGGGTAGTCGCGGGCCGCCTCGATCTCGAACGTCCGCTTCTCCCACTGGTCGCCGGTCGCCTCCAGCTTGTACGCGTACGGGCAGTCCATCCAGTTCAGCACGTCCTTCTCCCGCACCTCGATCGCCCCGGCGGTGCCCTCGCTCGCCTTGTACTCGAACTTGAGCAGGTACGACCGGCCGGCGGCCAGCGGCGGGCCGGCGGCCGTCTGGTACACCTGCACCGACGGCTTCCCGTCCTTGTTCGCCAGCGTCACCACCTTGCCGCCGTTCAGGGGGGTGACGGCCACCTCCCCCGTCGCGTCCTTCTCGAACATGCCGGCCGTCCACCCGTCGCCCACCGTCACCCCGTCGTTCGTCACCGGGAAGGTGCCGTCGGTGAACTTGGCGAAGTCCGCCTTCACCGGCACCGCCGGCAGGGTCGACTTCGGGGCGGGCGGGGCGACCGGCGGCGGGGCGGCCCGAGACGGGGTCGGGGTGGCCGCGGCCGCCCCCCCGCCCGCCGGGTCGAGGATCTCGAACGAGCGGATCTTCACGAACCCGGCGGTCAGCCCGGTGCTGCCGAAGGTGAACTGCACGTCCTTGCCGTCCGGGCGGGTGACCGGGTAGGTGACGGTCTTCCAGGTGGCGGACGGCGGCAGGGACACGCCGCCGATGATCTTCCAGTCGCCGATGGTCTGCACGTTGGCCACCCCGGTCGCGTCGCCGTCCGTCTTGTACTCCAGCCGCGCCTGGTACTCGCGGCCGGGGGTGAGCGCCTCCGCCGTGGTCTTCATCGGCTGGAACGAGAACTGGGCGGCCGCCTTGCCGGTGCGGGAGCCGATGCCCAGTACCACCCGCCCGTCGTCCGGTTCGGCCAGCGCCTCGCCGTCGCTGCTTTTCTCGTACACCTCGTACTGCCAGCCGGGTAGCTCGTCGCGGACGTTCGGCCCGGAGAACGAGATGTCGAAGTCGATCCGCTTGCGGAACGGCTTCAGCCGGGAGGCGTCCAGCCGGTACACCACCCCGCCGCCGGCCGCGGCCGGGGCGTTCGGGTCGAGCACCTCGACCGCCTTCACCCACAGGGTGCCGTCGACGGCCGCCCGGTCGTCGTTCGCCCGCGCCACCAGCTCGTACTCGCCGCCGTCCGGCGGGCGGGTGAAGGTGAGGTCGACCGCCTTCCACTGCCCGCCGGTGGGCGGGAGGGCGGTCATTTCGTACTTCGGGTACGGGTCGTTCCGCAGTTCGAAAAAGGCGTTCGCCGGCCGGGTGCCGTCCAGGGCGTAGGTCAGCCGCACCTTCGCCGTCCCGCCGACGGGCAGGGTGGTGAACAGGCCGTCGCACTTGAAGTGCGCCTGCACCCCGTCGTTGCCGGCGGTCGGCTGCAGCCCGAGCGCCCGCCCGCCGCCGCGGTCGGCCACCGAGTACACGGCCGCCGTCTGCGTGTTCCAGTGGTTCAGGGTGACGCCGGGCGGCAGCGGCACGCCGGACAGGTCGTTCAGCACGACGCTGCGGCCCTGCGGCGGCACGGCCCGGCTGGCCGGGGGGGTGTTGGCGAAGTCCAACGCGTACAGGGTCTTGCCGCCGGCCCGCGGCGGGGTGGGCCGGGTCGGGGCGGGCGGGTTCGGGTTGGGCTGAGGCTGCGGCGGCGGGCCGTAGGCGACCGGCTGGCGGACGGTGGCGGGGGTGTCCGACCCACCACCCAGGGCGAAGGCGAGGACCACCCCGACCACCAGCAGGGCCGCCCCGACCCCGGCCCCGATGAGCACCGGTGGCCGCTTCCACAGCGGCCGCGGCGCTGCGACCGGTTGGCCCAGCCCGAGGCGGGCGGACGGGCGGATCGGGCGGGTGGCCGACCGCTTCGGCGGCGGGGTGATGCTGCTGGTGGT
>CANJKY010000201.1 GCA_947474875.1 Gemmataceae bacterium | reverse complement strand
TGGCAACAGCCCGCTCACGCGGGCCGCTCGCCTACTACCTCTTCCACTCGATCTCGAACCGGAACGCCTCGGCCCCGTGCTCCACCTCCACGCCCAGCGTGCCGAGGGTGCCGAGGAACTTCGCCAACTGCTCCACCTGCTTTTTCGCCTCGTCGAGGCCGATCCCCTGACCGAGCACGGCGTCGGTGATGACCGCCTCCGACCGCGCTTTCAGCCCGGCCGCGGCGCCGGCCCCGTACACCCGGTTCCGCCACACCGCCGGCGAACACGCCGCCGGGTCCACCGGCTTCTTCACCTCCGGGAGCAGATCCTTGAGCAGTTGCGGCGAACTGGCCACCACCAGGAACCCGTTCGCCACGGCGAAGCTGGGTACGAAGTTGTAGCGGACGTTCGTCGGGTCGGCGTCGAGCGGCTTGTTCTCGGCGAACCGGTAGCTGACGATGTCGACGCCGTCGTGCTTCTCCTCGGTCATCTTCAGCCCAAACTGCAGGCCGGCGAGCGCCGCGGCCGTCCGCAGGGTAGTGTTCATCACCTTGCCGAACTCCGGGTCCCGCATGGACGACACCACCGCCATCTCGGGCAGCGGGAAGTCCGGCCGCGTCTGGTAGTGGTTGATGCCCCGCTCGACGGCCACGAACCGGTGGTGCGGCCCGCTCATCTCGAGCAGCTTGCCGAACGTGGTGTTCGGCAGCAGCTTCGAGATGTCCTTCTCCGCCTTCTCCAGGTCCTTCAGCTCCTGCTCGCCGAGGATCGACTTCCGCTTAGTCCAGAACGACCCGATGTCCAGGTACAGGCTCTGCGAGTACAGCACGCCGGGCGGTGCGAGTAACGGCAGGGTGCCGGGTACGTCCGGTTTCATTGGCACGTGCAGGGCGAACTCGGGCGGCAGGTCGGCCCGCTTCGCCGGCAGTTTCCCGGTCAGCTTCAGCCCGGCGTCGGTCTGGTAGATGCCAACGGTCAGGAAGTCGGCCCGGCGGACGGCATCCACCGTCCCGCCGATCGCGAACAGGGTGAACGCCTGCTTGCGGGCCGTCTCCAGGAAGTCGGCGAACCCCTTCTCCTGCTTGGCGACGACCAGGTCGAACCACAGCCACGCCAGCGGGTCGCCGCCGAGCAACTTCTTCGCCGCCGGCAGGGTGGCGTGCCCCAGCACCGACTCGCCGTCTTTCGGCTCGACCGCCAGGACCAGCGACTTCTCCACCGCCGGCCGCTTGTTCGAGATGAGCGTCACCGCCCCGAGACGGGCGGCGAAGAAATCGTCCCCGATGCGGACCGTGTCCGCCCCGCGGTGGGTGCCGGTCTCGGCCGTCACCGGCTTGTCGGAGCCGCCGGACTGCCGGGCGAGTTCGTCGTTCAGCATCTGCACGAACAGCTTGAACGCCGCGGCCGCCTTCGCCTCGTCCGTCCCTTGCAGCACGAGCAGAGCCGGAGCCTGGTCTTTGCCGGCGATGGTGCCGAAGGCCATCCCCCCGCCGGCCAAGGCGTCCACCAACTCCGGCCACTTCGCCCCGAGTTTGGCTTCAGCGTGTTCGACGAGTTGGAAGAACCGGCGGGCGGCGGTGGAGTCGAGCACCGCCTTCACCTGCGGCAGGCTCTGGTAGTCGCGGGAGGCGTCGAGCGTCGTCACCGCCTCGATCAGCGGCCGCGGCTTCTCCACCTTGAGGACGAGGTTCGCCTCCTTCGGCACCAGCCGCAGGGGGTCGGCCGCGACGGTCGAACCGACAAACGCGAGGAGCAGGACGCACGACGCCAGGGGACGCATCGGGGAGGCTCCGCCGGGGGGTACGCCAACTGTACTCGACCGGCCGGCGGCGGGTTTCACCCGCGTAAGGTTCACCCCACAGTCGGGTAGACAAATCCAGACCCCGTCCTCCACAGAAGTAATCACACCCGCGTACAATGCCGGGGAGCGGTCTCACCCGAAAGGAAGGAACGTCATGGCCAGCCCGAACGTACAAGAGTTCACCACCGACACCTGGGACAGCACCGTCGCCGGCGGGGTGGTCGTCGCCGACTTCTGGGCGCCGTGGTGCGGCCCGTGCCGCCAACTCGCTCCGGAGGTGGACAAGGTGGCCGACCAGTACGCCGGCAAGGCCAAGGTGGGCAAGGTGAACGTGGACGAGAACCCGGACCTGGCGGTCAAGTACGACGTGCAGACCATCCCCCGCATCCTCATCTTCAAGGGGAGCGACAAGCCGGTGTTCGAGCACGTCGGCGTCATCCGGGCGGCCGACCTGGCGCGGGTGATCGACTCGCACCTGTAATTGAATGAGAACAGCGAAAGCCCGGGGGCGGCCGCCCCCGGGCTTTTTTGCGGTATAGTTCCGGCATGGACACCACCCCGCCGCCCGCCCCGTTCGACCACCTCCGCTTCGCCCTGGAATCGTCCGGCCCGGCCGCCGCCGTCGACCGGCTGTGCGACCACCTCCGCGGCGTCGGCGACTACCAGTCCCTCTTTTATGCCAAGCTGATGAAGGCCCGGGTGGAGTTGGGCGTGTCCCCGTTCCCGTCCGGTCCGGCCGCCGACCTGCCGTCGCACACCCACGAGAAATACGAGGACGCCATCCGCCAGGCCGGGCGGGAGGTCGGGCGCCTGTACCTGGCGAAGGGGGACATCTTCAAGGCGTGGGGGTTCTTCCGCATGCTGGGCGAGCCGGACGCGGTGAAGGCGGCGCTGGACGCGGTCGAGCCCGGCCCGGACGACGACACCTACGGGCTGGTGGACATCGCCTGGCAGCAGGGCGTCCACCCGACCAAGGGGTTCGACCTGGTGCTCGACCGCAACGGCATCTGCTCGGCCATCACGATGGTCGGCGGGGCGGACCTGAGCCGCAACCCCGAGGTGCGCGAGTACTGCGTGAAGCGGCTGGTGCGGGCGCTGCACGCGCAACTGACCGAGCGGATTAAGAACGACTTCACCAGCCGCGGGATCCACGTCCCCGAGGGGGCGGTGATCGGCCAAATGCTCGCCGGGCAGGAAGACCTGTTCGCCGAGGACGTGTACCACATCGACACGTCGCACCTGGGGTCGGTAGTGCAGATGGCCTTGCACCTGCCGCCGTGCCCGGAACTGGCCCTGGCCCGCGAGCTGTGCGAGTACGGCGAGCGGCTGTCCCCCGGCCTCCGCGGGGACGGCCACCCGCCGTTCGAGGACACCTACGCCGACTACAAGGTGTACCTGGACGTGATCGCCGGGCGGGACGTGGAAGAAGGGATCGAGCACTTTAAGCGGAAGCTGCCGGCCGCGGCCGATGAGGGGAACACGTTCCCGGCCGAGGTGCTGGTGAACCTGCTGCTCAAGCTGGACCGGTTGCCGGAGGCGGTGGCGGTGGCGAAGGAGTATTTGCCCAAAGCGGACGGGCAGGAGCTGAGCTGCCCGCCGCTGACCGAACTGGCCCGCAGGGCTGGGGACTATCGCACGCTCGCCGAGGTGGCCCGCACCGGCAACGACCCGGTCACGTTCCTGGCCGGGCTGATCGCCGCCCGGGGGTGAGCCGTCACCCCGCGCGGGCGGCGGCCACCACCCGCTTGCCGGCCAGAAGGCGGATGCCCACGTTCAGCAGCATCACCACCGTCAGCAGCACCAGCGCCGCCCCCCACCCCTGGTCCTGCTCGTCCGCGTACGAACTGAGCGAGTACCGGAAGATGTACCCGGTCAGGAACGGGGTGTCGCCGGTCAGCCCGTTCGGCCAGAACTTCGTCTGCCCGGCGGTGAAGATGAGCGGGGCGGTCTCCCCGGCGATCCGGCCGACGGCCAGGAAGATGCCCGTCACAATGGCCGGTAGCGCGGCCGGCAGGATCACCTGTAGGGTGGTTTGCATCCGCGACGCGCCGAGGGCGTAGCTGGCCTGCCGCAGCGCGTCCGGCACCAGCTTCATCGACTCCTCGGCCGACCGCACCACCACCGGCACCATGATGAGGGCGAGCGCGGCCATCCCCGCCCAGGCGGTGGTGTTCAGCGGGGCGGCCCCCGGCCCGCGGAGGAGGGGGTAGCTCGGGGCGACTAGCACGGCGTAGATGAACAGGCCGATGACGATGGACGGCACCCCGCCGAGCTGTTCGGTGAGGAACCGCACCACGTTCGCCGTCCGCGACCGCCGCGCCTCGGCCAGCCACACCGCCGCCGCCAGCCCGACCGGCACCGCCAGCACCGTCGCCCCGATCACCAGGATGACGCTGCCGAGCATGGCGTGCCCCAGCCCGCCCCGCTCGATCGGGTCGTCGAACTTGTCCACCGGTCGGTCCGCCTCCCCCCGCTTCCACGCCTTGTACCGCTCGTACTCCTCGTCGCTCAGCGTGGACTTCTCCCGCTCCAGGAACAGGGTCGGCTCGACCGCCTTCGCCCCCTTGTACGCGATCATCCCGAGGATGAGGAACAGCGGCACAACCGTCGTCAAGAAGGATAGGGTGAGGACGACGGTCATCACCCGGTTCCACAGGGCGGCTCGGGACTTCGGCGGGGAGAACCCGGGCGGCGGGGTCGGCAGGTCGGCCGGGTCGCGGGTGGTGTCCGCCTCGTCGCCGGCCGGCGGGGTGCGGGGGCGGGCCGGGCGGGACAGGTACGCCAGCACCCACCGGGCGAGCAGGTTGAACACCGCCGTCACCAGGAACAGCAGCACGGCCAGGGCGATCAGCGCGGCGCGGTTGGACGGGTCGTTCGCCTCGCCGACGGACAGGGCGATCTTGCTGGCGATGGTGTTCCCGTAGGCGAACGGGGACAGGGAGATCACCGGCTGGTTGCCGATGAGCATGGTGACGGCCATCGTCTCGCCGAGCGCCCGGCCGAGGGCCAGGAAAGCGGCGGCCACGATCCCCGGCCGGGCGGTCGGCAGCACCACCTGCCAGATGGTCTGCCAGCGGCTGGCCCCCAGGGCGAGCGCACCCTCGCGGGAGGTCCGCGGCACCGCCTGGATGACGTCGAAGCTGATGGCGGTGATGTACGGCAGGATCATCACCGCCAGCACCAGCCCGGCGGACAGGATGCCGGTGCCGCCGGTGTTCGGCGGGTCGGGCGGGAGCGGGTCCAGGCCGAGCAGCGGGCGGACGGCGTTCACCACCACCAGGTACGTCGGCCCGACGGCGTCGAACCCGTGCTGCACGATCGGGGCGAGGAAGAACCGCCCCCAGAACCCGTACACCACGCTCGGGATGGCGGCGAGCAGCTCGATCAGGAACGTGCCTACCCGCCGCACCCAGGCGGGGGCGATCTCGGCCAGGAACGCGGCCGTGCCCACCCCGAACGGGACGGCGATGAGCATGGCGATGGCGGAGGTGGCGAACGTACCCCAGACGAACGACAGGGCGCCGTACAGCGGCGGGCCGGCCGGCGGACTGGGGATCCAGTCGGACGAGGTGAGCAGTCGGTTGGTGCCGCTGTCGCGGAACGCCGGCCACGCCTGCGCGACCAGCACCGCAACCAGGCCGAACACGGCGGTGACGATGAGTAACCCGGCGGCACGGGTGGCGGCGGTGAACACCACCTCCATCCAACGGCCCGGCGGCGGGGGGGAGCCTGTGGTCATGCGTCTCCGAATCAGTAGCAGGCACACCCCGCGTGCCGTCCTCACGACGGCACGCGGGGTGTGCCTGCTACTGTCAACGGATTACTTCCCGGATTCCACCTTGTCCAGCAGGTCGCCGATCTTCGCCCGTAGTTCCGGCGGGAGCGGGGCGAAGTTGCGAACGCTCGCCATCTTCTGTCCTTTGTCCGAGGCCGCCGCCCACCGCAGGAACGCCACCACCGCCGTCCGTTTGTCCGCCGGCAACCCCTTGTAAAACACGGCGAAGCTCATGGCGGCGATCGGGTACGACCCGTCCCCGCCGGCGTCGGACAGGTCGTAGGTCAACTCGTGCAGCGAATACGGTTCGGCCGTCGGCCGGGTGTCGAGCGACGCGGCGGCGGCGGCGGTGATGCTGTCGAGGGTAGCCCGGACCGACTTGCCGGCCTTGTTCGTCACCGCCCCGAACGCGATCTTGTTGTCAAGCGCGTAGGTGAGTTCGACGTACCCGATGGCCCCGTCCGCCCGCGCCACCGCGTCCGCCACCCCCTTGCTCCCCTGCTCCCGGCTGCCCACTTCCTTCGGCCACGCCGGCTCGGTGCTGGGCGGGATGGTCGCCTTGAACTCCGGGCTGACCTTGCCCAGGTAGGCGGTGAATATGAACGACGTGCCGCTCTTGTCCGCCCGGTACACCGGCTTGATTCCCAAGTCGGGCAGGGCGACGCCGGGGTTCAGGGCGGCCAGCTTCGGGTCGTTCCACTTGGTGATCTTGCCGGTGAAGATATCGGCAAGCACCGGTCCGCTGAACGTGAGCGGTTTGGCCGCGTCCACCCCTTTCAGGGTGTACACCGGCACGACCGCTCCGATCACCAGCGGGATATGCACCACCTCCCCACCGGTCCCCTTCGCCGTCTCCACCTCCGCCTTCTTCATCGGCGCGTCCGAGCAGCCGAAGTCGGCCTCGCGGGTGGTCATCGCCGAAATCCCGGCCCCGGACCCCTTGGCGTCGTAGTTCACCCGCACCTTGTCGTCCGTCTCCTTCAGGTACTTCTCCGTCCAATCCTTCATGATCGGCTGGACGAACGTGGCCCCGACCCCCTTCAGGTCGGCCGCGGCGACGGCCGTCTTGCCGCCCCCGCCTCCACCCGCCTTATCTCCCCCGCCGCAACCGGCGACGGCGACAAGCGGGATGATGACGGCAACGACGAGCGAACGGGGCATGGCGAGTTCCGATGCGTTTGGGACACCGGACGATCTACGGACGACACGGG
>CANJKY010000200.1 GCA_947474875.1 Gemmataceae bacterium | reverse complement strand
GGCCGAAGCCACCCGTGAGGGTGGCGAGCCCCGCCGGCAGAGGTGCGGCGGGGCTCGCCACCCTCACGGGTGGCTTCGGCCCGCCCAACAAGAAGCCCGCCCTACAATACCGGCACGACCCACGGAGACGACGATGGACGTCCTTCAGCACGCCGACCCGGCCGTCTTCCACGCCATCCAGGGCGAGCGGACCCGCCAGAAGTACGGGCTGGAGATGATCGCGTCGGAGAACTACACCAGCCGGGCGGTGATGGCCGCCCAGGGGTCGGTGCTGACGAACAAGTACGCCGAGGGGTACCCCGGCCGGCGGTACTACGGCGGGTGCGAGTTCGTGGACGAAGTCGAGACGCTGGCGATCAACCGGGCGAAGCAGATCTTCGGCGGGGATCACCTGAACGTGCAGCCGCACAGCGGGGCGCAGGCGAACATGGCCGTGTTCCTGGCCGCGTTGCAGCCGGGCGACACCATCCTCGGGCTGGACCTGGCGCACGGCGGGCACCTGACCCACGGGATGAAGCTGAACTTCAGCGGCAAGTATTTCAAGGTCGCCAGCTACGGGGTGACGAAGGACACCCACCGCATCGACTTCGACCAGGTGGCGGCGCAGGCCCGCGAGCACAAGCCGAAGCTGGTCATCGCCGGGGCGAGCGCGTACCCGCGGCTGTTCGACTTCGCCCGGTTCACCGAGATCAGCAAGGAGGTCGGCGCCCTGTTCATGGTGGACATGGCGCACATCGCCGGGCTGGTGGCGGCCAAACTGCACCCGGACCCGGTGCCGCACGCCGACTTCGTCACCACCACCACCCACAAGACGCTCCGCGGACCGCGGGGCGGGCTGGTCATCTGCAAACAGGACTGGGCCAAGCCGATCGACTCGGCCGTGTTCCCAGGCGTTCAGGGCGGGCCGCTCATGCACGTCATCGCCGGCAAGGCGGTGGCGTTCGGCGAGGCCCTGCGGCCGGAGTTCGTGGCGTACCAGCAACAGGTGATCGACAACGCCAAGACGCTGGCCGACGAGCTGGTGCGGCTCGGGTTCCCGATCGTGTCTGGCGGGACGGACAACCACCTGATGCTGGTGGACGTGTTCAGCAAGGCCGGGGTGGGCGGCAAGCAGGCGGAGAAGTCGCTGGACGCCGCCGGCATCACGGTGAACAAGAACATGATCCCGTTCGACCCGCGGAAGCCGCTCGACCCGTCCGGGGTGCGGATCGGCACGCCGGCGCTCACCACCCGCGGGATGAAGCAGGCAGAGATGAGGCAGATCGCCAAATGGATCAGCGACGTGCTGCACCGGCCGGAGGACGCCGACCTGCTGAACCGCGTGCGGGGCAGCGTGCGGGAACTGGCCGAGCAGTTCCCGGTGCCGGCCGAGGCGTAACACCACGAGCCGCGACCGCCAGGGAGCGGGGCTCGTGTCCCCGCTCCCTGGGGTACGCGGCTCGCCGACACACAACATGAACCCGCAGTTCGTCACCTTCCTGTTGTGCGGCGCGTTCGTCCTGGTCGTGTACCTGGCGTTCGAGGTGCTGGTGTTCCGTCTGGCCTGCCGGCTGGCCCGGGTGGATCAGCCGACCGCCGGCCGCACACTGGGCATGACGTTCGCCGTCATGCTGGCGGTGTTCGTGGCCGAAGGGCTGCTGGCGGCGGCGGTCGAGCGGGCGTACACCGTCGGCGGGTTCCCGCTGTGGGAGGCCGGGCTGGTCGGGTTCTTCCTCGGCCTGCCGGTTCACATGGCGCTGGCGTCGGTCATCCACTCGAAGATGATGGGGGTGCGACTGACCGACGCGGTCGGGGTGTGGTTCGTGGAGAAGTCGATGAAGCTCGGGCTGATGGGCATGGCCGCCGGCATGGTCGGGGTGGTCATCCTGGTGCAGCGGGTGGGCGGGTGATGAACCTGTTCGCCACCTGTGCCCGCGGGCTGGAGCCGATCCTGGCAACGGAACTGAGCGGGATCGGAGCGACGCACATCGAACCCGGTCGCGGGGGGGTGAGTTTCACCGGCACCGTCGAGACGGTGTACCGGGCGAACCTGTGGCTGCGGACGGCGGTGCGGGTGTTGCGGCCGATCAAAGAAGCCGAGGTGCCGAACACCGACGCCCTGTACGAGTTCGTGCGGTCGATCCGCTGGTTCGACCTGATGACCCCGGACCACACGCTGGCGGTGGACTGCAACGTCCGCGACTCGGGCATCACCCACAGCCAGTACGCCGCCCGGCGGGTGAAGGACGGCATCTGCGACCAGTTCCGCGACCGCACCGGCCGCCGCCCGAGCGTGGACACCGAGCGGCCGATGATCGGCCTCAACCTGCACGTTCACCGCAACCACGCCGTCCTCAGCCTGGACAGCTCGTGGGACTCGCTGCACAAGCGTGGCTACCGGCCGATCCAGACCCGCGCCCCGCTGAACGAGGCGCTCGCCGCCGGGCTGCTGCTGCACCTCGGGTACGACGGCTCCGCCCCGCTCGTCGACCTCATGTGCGGGTCCGGCACGTTCCTGGTGGAGGGGTGCTGGATCGGCATGCACCGCCCGCCGGGGCTGACGCGGAAGTGGTTCAGCTTCTTCGGCTGGTCGGACTTCGACGCCGGGGGGTGGGCACGGGTGCGGGACGAGGCGCGGGCCGGGGTGCGGGCCAAGCCGCCGTTCCCGCCGCGGGGGTCGGACGTGCGGCAAGACGCGGTGGATTTCGGGCTGGCTAACGCGAAGGCCGCCGGCGTCGGCCACCTGGTGAAGGTCGAGAAGTTGGAGCTGCGCGAGGCGCGACCGTTGCCCGGCGAGCCGCCGGGGCTGATTGTGCTCAACCCGCCCTACGGCGAGCGGCTCGGCGAGGAGGAGGAGTTGGTGCCATTGTACCGGCGGATCGGGGCGGCGGTGGGCGAGTTCTGGCCGGGCTGGCGGCTGGCCGTGTTCACGTCAAACGATCGGCTGGCGAAGCAGATCAAGCTGCCGCTGACGCGGCAGACGCCGTTCTTCAACGGCAGCATCCCATGCAAACTGTGGGAGTATCAAGCCTGAAAGCCCCCGGACGGCCGTCCGGGGGCTTTGGGCTGCTCAGAACCGCACGCCGAACATCATCAGGATGTTCAGGTCACGGAAGTCGCCGTCCCGCGGCGGCACGATGTTCGTCCAGTAGTAACTCCACTCCAGCCGCGCCCCGACCAGGAACGTCCACGACCCGAGCGGCTTCTCCCAGTTCAACTGGCTGCCCAGGAACAGCCCGTGGTACACGTCCTGCCGGCGGCGATACCCGCCCGGGTCGTCGGCCGGCTCCAGGTCGATGCTGGTGGTGCCCCACCGCCCGCCCACGTCCCACCCCCACCGCACGTTCCCGTACTCGTTCTGCCCGACCACCCCCGGCCCGTTCAGGAAGTAGTCCCGGCCGACGGCGAAGTTCAGGCTGGTGCGGCTCAGCCCGCGGACGCCCACCTCGGCCAGCACGTCCGGCCCGTTCACGCGGGTCTGCGGGTTCGGGTCGCCGACCAGGAACAACTGGCTGGTGCGGTCCAGCCGCCGCCCCTGGTTGCGAGTGAACCCGATGCCCAGGTCGAGCACCCACGCCGCGTCGCCGGTCGGGTTGAAGAACAGGGTGCGGGAGCCGCCCTGCACGTTCCACCCGGTCTTCAGGATGGCCGACAGCTCGCCCCCGCCGAGCACCAGCGCGGGGCCGGTCCGCAGGTACCCCTCGTAGGTGACGTTGCCGTTCGCCCCGATCGGCCCGTTGCACCCGCCGGCCGGCTGGTCCCCGCACCACGGGCTGTACACCGCCCCGGGAAGCCCCGGGTTGGTGACGGGCGTGGTGAGCGTGTCCATGGCCGGCGGGACGGCGGCCAGCGGCGGGGCCACGGCCTGGGCTTGCGTCAACTCCGGCCGCGACCCCGGCAGCGGCGGCTTGGGCGACCCGCCGAACAGGCTGGTCGGCGGCGGGACGGTGCTCTGGGCCAGCCCGACGCTCGCCCCGATCCCGACCAACAGTGCCGCCCACACAATGCGGTTCGCAGACATGCCGTGCCTCACTGCGCCGACACCCCGGTCAGAACGAACCGACGGCGGTGTTTCGTCGTTCGTCATCGGCAATTGATCACACCCAACTTGACGGTTCTTCCGATCGAGTCGGTTCAAAGGGCAGAATGCGCCGGTGTTCGGTCATTCCCATCAACCGGTATAAAGTTCCTGGCTCGCATTCTTTGGCACCGGCGGCGCGCCGGTGAGTGGACCTATGAATCTGGTGGAACTGCGGGATCTGGATGCGGCGCGGGAGTACATCGCCCAGGGGTTGTGGCTCCAGCGGGTGCTGCGGCCGACGGCGGTGACGGTGAAGCCGGTGCTCACCTACGCCCTGGCGGTGGTCTCCGACGGGCACCCACTGCCGCCGGTCGGGTTCGTATCCGACGTGGCAGCGGTGGCGCTCGGGGCGGACGGCGGCAGATGGGCGAAGACGCACGACGAGATCCCGGACTGGCCGCACACGCTCACCCGCAGCTACGAGGACCACCTGCTTGGCAAACTGTCCGCCGACTGGACGTTCGAGCGGGCGTCGGACGCCCTCCGCCGGTACGCCGAAGCCGACCGCCCGCGGGGGCTGGCGTTCGTCCTCCGCCAGTTCCGCCAGCGGGCCAAGCTGGGCGGGGTGGAGTTGTCGCCGGCGGTGCTGCGGTCGCTCCTGTCGGTGAAGCCGGAAGACCTGCTCACCCAGGGGTACGAGTCGTTCGCCCGCTCCGGCCCGCTGCCGCTGCTGCTGTCCCAGTACGAGGACCTGGTGCGGGCCGCCCGCCGCACCGCCGAGGTGCTCGACCCGGAAGACGTGATCGCGCTGGAGCAGCGGACCGCCCTGGCCGACATGGGCGAGTACGTCGCCCACCGGCAGATCCTGCAGGCCACCGCCCGGTTCGAGAAGCGACTGCCACAGCGGCCGGTCCGCCCGCTGGTCGGCCGCAAGGAGGTGCCCACCCGCATCCACGACGAGGACCAGTACCCGGTCGGCGGGTACACGTCCATCTCCACCCGCGGGAGCATCGAGAGCTTGCTGCACTCGCAACTGGCGTACATGGAGGAGCACGAGCGGCCGGACCTGTTCGACGTGAAGTTCGTGCGGGACGAACTGTTCTACTACTCGCGGGACGAGAACCAGTTCCTCCGCCGCCGGCGGGCGTTCGTGTTCGTGTTCGACCCGTCCCTGGCCGACGCGCGGGTGAAAGACAAGGAGCTGCCATACCAGCGGATCGTGCTCGCCCAGTCGGTCGCGCTCACCCTGGTCCGCCGACTGTCCGTGTGGCTGAGTACCGACGCCCTGCGGTTCGAACTGCTGTTTCCGACCGGCGACGGCAAATCCCCGCTGACGGATGAGGCCGAGTTGTTCGAAATCCTGCTCACCGAGGCGAGGGCGAACGGCACGGCGATCGTCGCCCGGCCTGGCGGGGCGGATGAGAATCGGGCACCGGCCGCGTTCGCCGCCGGCCGCGAGCCAGGCGGCGTGGACGGATACATTGAGGGGTTGGCGCGGAACTCCCAGGTGCAGGTGCTGACGGTCGGGGTGAACCCGCCGCGGCCAGACCTGGACGGGGCGGTGTCGGTGGCGCTGGCCGTCGACGGGCCGGTGCCGCGGCTGACCGACGGGGCCGGCCAGCCGTTCCGCCCGGACACCGACGACCCGCTCGACGCCTGGGTGCAGGTGGTCGAGCGGATTCTGGGGCTGTGGGTGTGACCGGCCGACCGAACCGCCGGCGGGGGACCGGCGTACACACCTCATCCCGGGTTCGGGCCGGCGTTTAACGGATTCCCCCATGCTCTCGTCGCTGACGAACGTGAACGTGCTGGCGAGCGGGCTGCTGTTCGCCGTCATTCAGGCGGTGTTCGCCCTGCCGTGGCTGTACGCCCTGGACTCTAAAGGATTTAAGTCCACCGCCCGGTCCGCGTCCGGGCTGGGGTGGGCGGCCGGGGTGGTGCTCGGGGTGGGGTTGGCGTTCGCCGTCGTGCTGGGCTACAAGAGCTCGTCGAACGACCTGCTGTGGTGGGGGCGGACGTACGGCATCATCCTGCACCTGCAACTCCTGGCCGACCTGTTCATCGGCGTGCCGTACCTGCTCACGCTGGTGCTGCCGAAGACCGGGGCGGTGGCCCTGGCCGCGTATCGCGAGGGGTGGCGGCAGCCCATGTTCTGGCTCATCCTGGCCGGCGGGCTGATCGGCACCTGGATTTCGGTGGTGCTGCCGTACTTCACGTTCGGCGACGACTTCAAGATGATGAAGCAGATCGGGTTCGACATCATGATGCTGTGCGCGCTGCTGTTCGGCGTGCTGGCGGCGAGCATGAGCGTGAGCGAGGAGATCGAGGGGCGGACGGCCATCACGGTGATGAGCAAGCCGATCAACCGGCGGTCGTTCCTGGTGGGCAAGTTCCTGGGCATCACCATGGCGTCCGCCGGCATGTCCCTGCTGCTGGCGGTCAACTTCAACGCCGCCCTGATGGCCAACCGGGCGTTCGACCCGATCAACGAGGACCGCACTTACGACCCGATGCCCGAGCAGGCGAAGCAGAAGCTGGTGCCGGCGGTGCTGACGGTGACCCCGACCGGCCCGGCCCAGCCGGTGGCCACCGGGGCGGCCATGTGGCTGGGCGAGCAGTTCGCCCACTCGTTCGGCCTGCTGCTCGGGTTCGGCAAGGTGATGATCCTGGTGGCCATCGCCACCGCCCTGGCCACCCGCCTGCACTTCGTCGTCACCCTGGTGATCGCCCTGTTCGTGTTCCTGTTCGGCCACCTCGCCCCGGTGATCGTGCGGGTGACGGAGATG
>CANJKY010000199.1 GCA_947474875.1 Gemmataceae bacterium | reverse complement strand
CGACCTGCTCATCCACGACGAGACGACCGAGGACCCGACCCTGGCGACGCTGCTGAGTCGCATGGTCGGCCCGGACTACCCGGAGGTGGTCGGGGTGTACCGCAGCGTGCGGAAGCCGTGCTACGAGGAGCTGCTGCAGAAGTCGGCGGACGCGGAGATCGCCAAGAAGGGCAAGGGCACCATGGCCGACCTGTTCAAGGCCGAGGACATCTGGACGGTGAGCTGAGCCAGTTCGAGCCGCTTGCGGCGTAGCCAGCACGGGCTACGCCGCAAGCGGCTCAATCAGTCCCGGTCCCACAGCTCGTCAGTGGTCCCCAGGTCGAACACCCGCTCGCGGTCGCGGAACGGACCGATCGTACTCGGCTCGCCGCTCGGGGCCGGGTTCCGCGTGCCCTGGGTGGCCGCCTCCACGTGCCCGTCCAGCCACAGCAGGTTGGCGATCCCGCCCATGAACCGGAAGTGGACCGACGGCGAGCGGGACGACGGCGGCTCGGCGAACGGGTGCTCCACCAGTTGCGGCTCGGCCGCGGTGCCGAAGCTGATCCAGTCCACCGTCACCGTGGTGGCGAACGCGACCGTCTGGCTGGTGCTCCGCACGTGCGTCAGCTTCACCGGCTGCCACACCGGGAACCCGCCGGGGAAGGTGGTGTACGTCAGGTACCGCCAGTTGTACCCGTACCCGCCGCTGCCGCCGTCGAACCGCAGTTGCACCTTGCCCGGCGACTTGGCCGGGGCCTGGAGCGCCGCCTGGTTGTTCTCCAGGTACGGCATGAGGAACCCCTTCGTCCCGTCGATCTTCACCGTGCCGGGGATCTGCTCGCCGAACCAGTACCGGTAGTTGCCGCCGACGGCGATGAGCGCCGGCGGCAGGTCGTCCGCGTTCGCGCTGGCGTAGTGGTGGGTGGCGATGCCGATCTGCTTCAGGTTGTTCTGGTCGGCGATGCGGCGGGCCGCCCCCCGCACCTTCTGCACCGCCGGCAGGAGCAGGCCCATCAGCACGCCGAGGATGGCGATGACCACCAGCAGTTCGATCAGGGTGACCGCACGGCGACGCATGGCAGTGCCTCGCAGGGAGCCACCCATGATACCACGAAACTACTCCCCGGTGTACGGCGACGGGATTACGTTCTCGACCAGGAACCCGAGGTTGAACTTGGCCGCCGCCGCGTCCCACGTCGGCTGGTCGAACGGCGCCACCGATCCGAACGGCACCGGCGTCCGCACCTCCACGTGCCCGTCCAGGAACGCCACGTTCGTCGTCCGCCCGGCGAACCGGAAGTGGGTGGCGGTGACGGCGTAGGGGGTGATTGCCTTGTTCGCCACATACGGCGAGCCGAAGTACCCGCCGAACGGCTCCTGTAGGCCGCCGCCCGACTGCAACTGCACCACCTCGCTGAACAGGAACGTGTTCGACGTGGACTGGAACCAGACGATCCGCTTGCCGGTGACCGGGTTCGGCCACGCCGGCTCGTTGCACAGGTGGCGGTTGTAGGCGTACCCGGCGGTCAGCCCGTTGTACACCTTCGTGATCGGGAACACGTCGAACTTCGGGCACGCCGCCACCCGCGTGTTGTTCTCGTAGTACGGCGTCAGGATGCCGGTGGTCGGGTCGGTAGAGATCACGTCGTAGGGCGGGGAGGTGCGGCTGACGGTGCTGCCGAACCAGTACCGGCCGTTCGGCCAGCCGACCGCACTGTCGGTGTGCGGCGGCAGCGTCTGGTACGCGCTCTCGTAGTTGTGGACGGCCAGACTCAACTGTTTCAGGTTGTTCGCACCCTTGATGCGGGCGGCGGCGTCACGCACCTTCTGCACGGCCGGCAACAAGAGGCCGATGAGGATGGCGATGATGGCGATCACCACCAGCAGCTCGATCAGGGTGAAGGCGGAATGGGAAGCGACCCCACCCCCCGGCCCCCTCCCCGAACCGGAGAGGGGGTGAAAGACAACCGCCCTCTTCCTCCCCCTCTCCACGTTGGAGAGGGGGCTGGGGGGTGAGGTCTTGGCGTACAACATCGGGGAAGTTCTCGCTCACCGGTCCGGGTGAGACGGCGGGGCGGACCGGCGGCGGGCGGACGCCTGCGAGCGCAGGCGAACAGACTGCCAGCCCGGCGGCCTGGGTCCGAGGCCCCGAACGACATCCCGTCGGGCAGGTCTTCTGGCTTTCGGCTCATCCCGACGACCGACGCCTTCCCACGCTTTCAGCGAAGCGCAGTGGCAGTGTCGCTCGTCTGGCCGATCACAGCAGCGGCCCTGCGCCGGATTCGCACCGGCTTCCCTTTTCATCCCCCGCCGTGAAACGGGGGAACCCGACAGGTTCCGGCATGATAAGCCACCGCCGCGCGGATTCCACCCCACCCCGCCGCCACCGACGGGTACACTCACGCCCATGATCCGCACCAACCACTACGAGGCGGCGTTCGAGGCGTACCTCCGCAAACTCGGCGTCGGGTACGTGCCGGTGGACGAGGCGAAGCGGTCCATGCTCGGCGACACGGACGTGAAGAGCCTGGACTTCATCGTGGTGGACGCGGCCAAACTGGTGGTGGACGTGAAGGGCCGCAAGTTCCCGAGCGGCAGCAAGGGCGTCGGCACCTGGCAGAACTGGGCCGAGGCCGAGGACATCGACGCCCTCACCCGGTGGGCAGCGCACTTCGGCTCGGGGTTCCGTGGGGTGCTGGCGTTCGTGTACCAGATCCAGCCGCTGTTCGCCCTACCGCCCGACACCCCGGACCTGTTCCCGTTCCGCGCCGACAGCTACCTGATGCGGGCGATCGCGGTGGACGAGTACCAGAAGCACATGCGGCGGCGGAGCGCGAGCTGGAACACGGTCCACCTGCCGACGGCGGCATTCCGCCAGCTCGTCCGCCCGTTCTCGGACTTTCTAAATCCGGATAATGAACCACAGAGGCACAGAGACACCGAGAAGACATCCGATTAGATCAGACTGCGGCTCCCTGCCTTCTCGGTGTCTCTGTGCCTCTGTGGTTCAACCGACTTCCATGACCGCTTTCAAACTCGGCGTTGTGCTCGAATCCCTCGGGCTGCCCTTCCGCCAGGCGCTGCCGGCGGCGGCGAAGCTCGGCGTGCCGGGCGTGCAGCTCGACGCCGTCGGCGACCTGGCCCCGGACGCCCTGGGCGACACCGCCCGCCGCGAGCTCCGCACCCTGCTGCGGTCGTACAACCTGGAGCTGGCCGCGGTCGGCTGCCCGCTGCGGTACGGGCTGGACACGTTCGAGCACCAGCAGCCGCGGCTGGACCACGTCAAGAAGGCGATGCAACTGGCGTTCGACCTGGGGGCGAAGAAGGTGGTGGTGCCGCTGCCCCGCATTCCCACCGATGAGCCGAAGCCGGACGACCCGCCGAAACCGGTGTCGTTCCTGACGATGAACACCGCCCCGCCGAAGGCCGTCACTCTCCGCGAGTCGCTAGCGGCCCTCGGCGGGTACGGGGACAAGGTGGGCGTGCTCGTGTGCCTGGAGGGCGGCCTCGACGCCGGCGACAAACTGCGGGACTATCTGAACTCGTTCGACACCGGCAGCCTGAGCGTCACGTTCGACCCGGCGAACTTCGTGACGAACGGCCACGACCCGATCGCCAGCCTGATGGCCCTGGCCGGGAAGGTGGGGCACACCCACGCGCGGGACGCCCGCCTCGGCGGGTCGTCGGCCGGCCCGCAGGAGGTGGCGGTGGGCGCCGGGGACGTGGAGTGGCTGGGGTGGACGGCCGCGCTGGCGGCGGTGGAGTACCGCGGGTTCGTGTGCGTCGAGCGGACGGCCGGGGCGAACCGGGCGGCGGACGTGGCGAACGGGGTGAAATTTCTGCGGCGGTTTGTGCCGCCGGCGGGGTGAGGGGTGGGTCGCGATGCTTCGCTGGTGTCCCGGCTTCAGCCGGTCTTCGGGGCGAACCGCGGGTGTCAGCCCGTCGGGTGTGATCCCACCCCAGGCGGCTCACGCCGCCGGTTCACCCAAGACCGGCTGAAGCCGGGACACCAACAAATCAGAACACCAGCCGCCACACGTCCAGGCCGATGGTGAACAGCATCAGGCACAGGACGCACGCCAGCCCGGCGATGGTCAGCCAGTTCTGGATGAACACCGGCGGCTGCTTGCCGCGGACGCCCTCGTACAGCAGGAACACCATGTGCCCGCCGTCCAGCACCGGGATGGGCAAGAAGTTGACCACCGCCAGGTTGATGCTGATGAGCGCCACGAACAGCACCAGCATCCACACGTCCTCCCCGGCCACGATGTAGCTGGTGCGGGCCAGGGTGATCGGCCCGCTCATCGTCAGCGGGGAGATGCGGCCGAACACCATCCCGTACAGGCTCTGGTACGTGGTCTTGATCGCCCGCATGGTGCGGCGGGCGCCCAGGTGCAGCGCGTCCGCCACCCCGGTCGCCGTCGAGATCTGGAACTCCCGCTGGAACTGTAGCCCGGTGGTGGGCACCGCCCAGGTGGGGTCGTCGGTCGCCGTCAGCAGCACCGGCGGCTGTTCCTCAGTGCCCCGCACTACCTTCACCTCGACCGCGTGCGGGGCCTGCCACTGCAACTTCTGGTCGGCGTAGGCCCACTGGTTGGCCGGGGCCGGCTCGAACGCCGGCTCGGCCTGCGGCGCCCAGAACTTCAGCCGGCTGAACAGGCTCCGCGGCCGCTCCTCGGTGGTCACGTAGGTCTTCGTGTCCGGGTCCAGTTTGAACGTCTTCGCCCGGTACCGCAGTTCCGTGATGATGTCTCCGGGTTGCAGCCCGGCGGCCGCCGCCGGCGAGTTGGGAACCACGGCGTTCACCGTGGTGGTCACCCGGTACGCCAGCCCCAGCCCGCCGACGGACACCGGGGTGCCCGGCTTGCTCAGCTCGATCGCCTCCTCGCGGTAGCCGTCGTCCCACCGCAGCTTGTGCTCGGCCGTCGGGCCGGCGGCGGTCTGCACGGTCAGCGTCACCACCCGGTCGGCGTCGGCGGTGCGGTCGGCCCAGCGGTTCAGGTCGAACGGCAGCCGCAGCGGGTCGAGCAGCTTCACCTCGCCGGCCGCTTTCGCCGGGTCGGTGGTGAACACCGTCCGCTTGCCGCCGGCCTCGGGCACGCTCACCTCGACCACCTTGTCCCCCGGTTCCAGTTCCTTCTCGCCGTCCAGCTTCTGCGGCTTGAGGCCGGCCAGCGCCGCCGACGAACCCGTCCGCAGGGCCACGACCGACCCGATCTTCATCCGCAGGCCGGTGTCCTTGCGGTACGCCGGCGGCAGGTCCACCCGCGCCGTCTCGGCCGAATTCACCCGCTTCATCTCCAGCACCACCGGCTGGCCGGCCAGCGCCGCCAGCCGCCGCCGCAGGTCGAACTGGTAGCCGGGCATGCCGTTCCAGTTCTGTTCCAGCAGGGTCACTTTCGTCGGGTCGGCCGGGTCGGTCATGCCGACGATGGTGTCGCCGGGCAGGATTTGCGGCTTGTTCGCCTTCGCCGCCGCCTCGTTCGCCCGGTGCGCCGCGCTGTCCGGGTCGAACGGCGGGACGCTGTCCCGCTTCGAGTGGAACAACTGCACGCTCTGCGGGAAGCTGATCCCGAGCTGCGGGTACAGCGCCCCCTCGGCCCGCAGCGGCTCCACGTCGTAGCCGATCGGGGTGCCGCGGTAGGTGGTCTCCAGGTGGACCAGTTCGCCCTTGTGGGTGCTGGACACCTCCGGCGGGATGTCGGCGAACCACGGGCGGTCGATGTCGTTCAGCTTCGTCACCACCGTGCCCGGCTTGATGCCGGCGACCCACGCCGCCGATCCCGGCTCGACGCCCTGCACCACCGGCGGCATCTCCTTCACCCCGTTCAGGTAGGCGGCGATGAAGCAGATGGCGGCCAGGATGATGTTCATCACGACGCCGGCGGAGATGATGATCATCCGCTGCCACACCGGCTTGTTCTTGAAGCTGCGGGGGTTGGTGTCGTCGGCGTGGGCGTTGGCCGCCTCGTCCGCGTCCATCTCGCCGGTGCTCTCCCCGGCCATCGCCACGTACCCGCCGAGCGGGATCATGCCCAGCTTGTAGTTCGTCTCCCCGTACTTGAACTGGCAGAACGGCCACGCCGGACCGAACCCGATGCTGAACGTGCGGACGTACACCCCGCACAGCTTGGCGGCGAAGAAGTGGCCGAGCTCGTGGATGAGGATGATTCCGCCCAGCCCGAGCACCACCAGGATGAAGTCGAGCGGGTGCAGGAACCGCAGGATGACGGCGACGACGATGATCGTGGTCAGCAGCCGCCCGCGGTTCTCCTTGAACCACGCCCCGAAGCTGTTGGCGGGGGTGGGCGGACCGGCTACCGGCTGGTTTGCGTTGGCGTCCAACGAGCTACCTCCTGCCGCGCCCACCGGTCCCGCCGCAGCAGCGCGTCGAGGGTGGGGGCGGGGTCGAAATCGTGCGCGTCCAAAACCGCCCGGCAGCACCGGGCGATGTCCGGGAACCGGATGTGGCCGGCCAGGAACCGGGCCACCGCCGCCTCGTTGGCGGCGTTCAGCACCGCCCCGCAGGTGCCCCCGCGGGCGGCCACCTCGAACCCCAAGTCCAGGCACCGGAAGGTGCCGCGGTCCGGCTGCTCGAACGTGAACCGGCTGAGTTCCCGCCAGTTCAACCGCTTGGTCGGGCCGGGCACCCGGTCCGGGTACGTCAGGGCGTACTGGATGGGCAGCCGCATGTCCGGCGGGGACAGTTGCGCCAGCACCGACCCGTCGGCGTACTCGACGAACGAGTGGACGACCGACTCCGGGTGGACGATCACGTCGATCTGGTCCGCCCGTAACCCGAACAGCCAGCGGGCCTCGATCACCT
>CANJKY010000198.1 GCA_947474875.1 Gemmataceae bacterium | reverse complement strand
GGAGCGGGTGCCGGACGCGGTGCTCCAGCAGGCCGACCAGGTGGTGAACGTGGACCTGCCGGCCGAGGACCTGCAGGAGCGGCTGCGGCAGGGGAAGGTGTACCCGCCGGACCGGGCCGCGCGCGCGCTCGACGGGTACTTCACCAGCGACAACCTGGAGCAGTTGCGGGAGCTGGCGCTCGAGCACCTGGCCCACCTGCTCGACCGCCGCCGGCAGGAGCGGAACACGGCGGCCGCCGGCGAGCCGAGCGGGTCGGAGCGGGTGATGGTGTGCGTGAGCAGCCGCAGCCCGAACGCCCCGCGGCTGCTGCGGGCCGGCGCCCGGCTGGCCGACCGGCTGGGGGCGCCGTGGTACGCGGTGTACGTGCAGACGCCGCGGGAGGCGGCCGAGCGGGTGGACGCGGCCACCCAGCGGCGGGTGGCGGACACGCTGGAGCAGGCGCGGCGGGCGAACGGGGTGCCGATGCAGTTCCGCGGGGCGGACGTGCCGGCCGCCGTGGCCGGGTTCGCCCACGAGTACGGCATCACCCACATCGTGATCGGCCGCAGCCAGCGGACCGGGTGCCGGGCGTGGTTCGGCCGGTCCCTACTCGACCGGATCGTCCGGGCGGTGCCGGAGGCGACGGTCGTCGTCGTCGGGGCGGCGTGACCGGCCGGCCGACACGCACCAGGGTGTGCCCCGCGAAGGACTCGAACCTTCAACCCGCTGATTAAGAGTCAGCTGCTCTGCCAATTGAGCTAGCGGGGCCGGATCACCCCATTCTAGTCCGACCCGCCGAGCGCATCCAGCGCCTCCTGTCGGGTCTCGTACAGCGCCCAGATGGTGTCAAGCGCGGTGGTCTTGAGCAACTCCCGCACCCGGCTGTTCAGCCCGCACAAAATCAGCTCACTCCCCCGCTGCTTGGTGATCAGGTGCAGCCGCAGCAGGAAGGTGATGAACGCAGACCCGAAGTACCGCACCCCGGCCAGGTCCACAATTAAATGCGACGGCGGGTCGTCCTTGAGCGGGGCGAGGAGCATGGCGGCGGCCGGCTGCATCAGGCTCTCGGCCAACTGCTCGACTTCCGGGGACGGGATGACCACCGCCACGTCGCCGTGCCGCTTCACCTGGAAGTACTCGTTCGCCAGCAGCGAATCGGTGCGGGTCATTCTCGGGTCCTGACGGTGGGAGCGGGCAAACGTCGGCAGCACAAGGGTAACGGTTTCCGCCGGGCGAATCAAGCGGGTGGAGCGGCCGACCGGCTTTTGAGTGGTAGGCACACTCCGTGTGCCGTTCTTCAAATCACCACGGCACACGGAGTGTGCCTACCACTCACAGACATCAGCCCGCATCTACAATGCCAGCGGTCCACCCGCCGCGAGTTCCGCCATGAGTCTGCCCCCGCCGGCCAAGCCCGTCACCGTGCCCGAGTTCCGCGCCGCCCGGTCGCAGAACCGTAGGCTGGCCGTCGTCACGGCTTACGAGTTCACCGCCGCCGCCATCGCCGACGCCGCCGGGGTGGACGCCATCCTGGTGGGCGACTCGCTCGGCATGGTGGTACAGGGGCATTCGACCTCCCTGCCCGTCACGCTGAGCGAGATGGCGTACCACACCCGGTGCGTAGCGCGGGCGGTGAAGCGGTGCCTGATCGTCGCCGACCTGCCGTTCGGCAGCTACCACGAGTCGCCGGCTCAGGCGGTGCGGAGCGCGGTGGAACTGATCCAGGCCGGGGCGCACGCGGTGAAGCTGGAGGGCGGGGAGCGGATGGCCGACGCCATCGCCGCGGTGGTGCGGGCGGACATCCCGGTGATGGGGCACGTCGGCCTCACCCCGCAGTCGGTGCATCGCATGGGCGGGTTCAAGGTGCAACGCGACGCCGAGCCGCTGCTGGCCGACGCGCGGGCGGTGGAAGCGGCCGGAGTGTTTAGCCTGGTCGTCGAAGGGGTGCCGTCGGAGTTGGGGGCGCAGGTGACGCAGGCGGTGGGGGTACCGACCATCGGCATCGGGGCCGGGCCGGGGTGCGACGGGCAGGTGCTGGTGTGGCACGACCTGCTCGGGCTGTACGACGGGCTGCGGCCGAAGTTCGTGAAGCGGTACGCCGAGCTGGGGGCGGCAGCGCGGGAGGCGATCGCCGCGTACTGCACCGAGGTGCGAGCCGGCACGTTCCCCGCCGCCGAGCACGGGTTCAAGTGAGGTAAGCAAGGCACCGCCGCGAGCGGCGTGATCCTCCACGTCGCTCGCGGCGGTGCGATTCCCCACACCCGTTCACCACCGACCTTGTGACCCCGGCCGGGTCGGCTTACACTCCCCTGTGCCCGTGTCGGCCACGGAGCGACCGATGCCGGACCCGCAGGTTCTGTCCGATCAACTCACCCACCCCGACACCCGCCGGCCGGGGCTGCCGGACGTGCCGGGGTACGACCTTCAAGCCGAGATCGGCCGCGGCGGGATGGGGGTGGTGTACGCCGCCCGGCAGGTCGCCACCGGCCGGGCGGTGGCGGTGAAGGTGATCCGCGACGGCGCGCTGGCCGGCCCGCGGGAGCTGGCCCGGTTCCGCATCGAGGCCGAGGCCGCCGCCCGCATGGCTCACCCGAACTTCGTGCAGATCCTCGAAGTGGGCGAGTACGACGGCCGGCCGTTCCTGGTGATGGAGCGGGTGGAAGGGGTGACGCTGGACAAGTTCCTCGCCGGCCACCCGCAACCGCCCCGTTTCGCCGCCGAACTGGTCCGCACCCTGGCCCGTGCCGTCGCCCACGCTCACGAGCGGCAGATCGTTCACCGGGATCTGAAGCCAGAGAACGTGCTGCTCGCCGGTGACACGCCGAAGATCACCGACTTCGGGTTGGCGAAACGGCTGGACACCGACAGCACGGCGTGGACGCAGGCCGGGGCGGTGATCGGCACGCCGGCGTACATGGCCCCGGAGCAGGCCGCCGGGCGGGTGGGCGACATCGGCCCGCCGGCCGACATCTACTCGCTCGGCGTGCTGCTGTACGAGCTGCTCGCCGGCCGCACCCCGTTCGCCGCCGACTCGTGGGACCGGCTGGTGCAGCAGGTACTCGGCTCGGACCCGCTGCCGCCGTCGGCGCATCAACCGGACGTGCCCGCCGACCTGGAAACCGTCTGTCTGAAGTGCCTGGAGAAGGACATCGGCAAGCGGTACGCCACGGCGGACGAACTGGCCGACGACCTGGACCGGTTCCTGACCGGTTCGCCCGTGTCGGCGGTGCCGGCGACCGCGGCCGAGCGGCTGGCGCGGGCAGCCGAGCGGGACGGGTACCGCATCGTCGGTGAGGTCGGCCGCGGTCCGCAGAGCGTGGTGTACCACGCCCGGTACGGCCCGCTCGACCAGCCGGTGGCGGTGAAGGTGTTCCCGGCCGGGTTCTGCACCGAGGCCGAGTGGACGGCCCGGCTGCGGTGCGGGTCCGGCCCGCTCGCCGCCCTCACCCACCCGCACATGGTGGCCGTCCGCCAGCCGGCGTGGTGGGACGGGCGGCCGGCGCTGGTGAGCGAGTTCGTGCCGCAGGGCAGCCTGGCAACGCACATCGGCGGGAAGCCGCAGCCGGTGGCGGATGCCGTGCGGCTGGTCGAAAAGTTGACCGAACTGGCCGGCTACCTGCACCGCCAGGGGGCGGCGCACGGCAACCTGAAGCCGGCGAACGTGCTGCTGGCCGCCGACGGCATCCCGCGGGCGGCCGACCCGCACCTGATGAGCGGGCTGTTCCAGTGCCCGCTGCCGCTGACCGAGCAGGACCCGGCGCACCTGGTGTACCTGGCGCCGGAGTTCGTGCGGGACCGCACGGCCGAGCCGCGGCCGTACACCGACGTGTACGGGCTGGGGCTGATCCTGTACGAACTGCTGACCGGCCGCCCGCCGTTCCAGGCCGCCACCGCCGCCGAGATGCTCGACGAGGTGCTGCTCCGCGAGCCGGTGCCGCCGTCCCGGTTGAACCCGCACGTCGATTCGGACCTGGACGCGGTGTGCCTGCGGTGCCTGCGGAAGGACCGGTGGCAGCGGTTCAGCCGGGCGTACGACTTGCTCGTCCGGCTCCGCCGCTAGCGGCCCGCCCGCTACCCGTCGGCCAGGTCGTAGTGGGCGTTCACGCCGATATGAAACTCGACCGCCCCGGGGGTGTCCGACACGATCTCGTATTCGCCCAGGGTGTACCCGGTGTCGGCGAGCAGCCCCTCGCACCGCTGGCGGGTCATCATCAGTTCCGGCCGGTGGAGGGCCGTCCGGTTGTTCGTGACGCTCACGAACGAGGGCGGGCCGAGCGGCCGGCCGAACGTGCGGGCGATCACCTCGGCCGACCGACGGCACCGGGCCACCGCCTCGGTCACGGCCGCCGCCAGCGCCTCCTCGTCCACCCGGCTGACGAACAGCATCGCCGGCTTGTCCGAGTCGGCGAACGGCGCCATCATGCTGACCATCACCGCCCGCATCTGCTCCTCCGGCGACGCCCACGCCGGCGGCTCGTCGCTCTCCTCTTTCGGCCCGCCGCTCTCGGCCGTCTCGAACCGCAGCCGGTCTACCCGTACCAGTAGCTCCTCGGCCGACAGGTGGGCGATCGGCCAGTACCCGGTGGCGGTGAGCTGAAGGGCGGTCGGCTTCGCCGACTCGCCCGCCCCGGCCGACTGCCCGTGGCGGGCGAGCGCCGACCGGAGCGCCCGCTGGGTGCGGGCCGCCATCGGGTCGCCGTCCGCCTGGTCGGCGAAGTGCGGGTCGCCGAACTCCACCCGCTCGGCGCCCAACTGCTTCAGCCACGTCTCCGCCTGCTCCCGCTGCTTCCGCAACTTGGTCAGTCCCAGTTCGAGCGTGGCCTCGGCGTTCCGCAGCACCAGCCGCATCAGCATCAGGGCCGGCCGCCGGCGGAGGACGGTGACGCCGCCGCCGCTCACGCTGGTCCGCTTTGTTGGGGTGTCTGACACGGTTCGTCCCTCCGGCGGCTTTTCCTCAGACGTGGGGCTGATTGTACAATCCGTCGGCCGGGCGGAATAGCACTACACTCACCTCATGAACCCGATCGTCTTCGCCCTGCGGCGGCCGTACACGGTGATGGTCGGCGTGCTGGCCGTGCTGGTCGGCGCCGCCCTGGCCGCGTACCGGTCGAAGGTGGACATCTTCCCGCCGCTGAACACCCCGGTCATCTACGTGTGCCAGCCGTACGGCGGCATGAACCCGCAGCAGATGGAGGGGCTGCTCACCACCTACTACGAGTACCACTTCCTGTACGTGAACGGGGTGGAGCACGTCGAGAGCAAGAACATCCAGGGGATGACCCTGATCAAGCTGTACTTCCACCCCGGCACGAACATGGGCGAGGCGATGGCCGAAACGGTGGCGGCGGTGAACCGCTCGCGGTTCATGATGCCGCCCGGCACCGTGCCCCCGTTCGTCACCCGCCTGGACACCGGCAGCGCGTCCATCGGCTACCTGGTGCTGAATTCGGACAAGCTGAGCATCAAGGAGATCCAGGACATCGCCACCATGCGGGTGCGGCCGATGTTCTCGAACGTGCCGGGCATCAGCACCCCGCCGGCGTTCGGCGGCAACCAGCGGGCGGTGGTGGTGAGCGTGGACCCGGACCGGCTGCACGACCAGCACCTGACCCTGGACCAGATCACCCAGGCGGTGGCCGACGGGAACGCCGTCGCCCCGTCCGGCAACGTGCGGCTGGACGACCGCACCTGGCTGGTGAACTCGAACGTCATGGTCGGGGCGAACCCGGTGGCCGAGCTCGGGCAGATCCCGGTGCGGCTCGGGGCGAACCCGCTGCTGCTGCGGGACGTGGCCACCATCACCGACGGGTCGGACATCACCGCCGGGTACGCGCTGGTGAACGGCCGGCGGTCGGTGTACATGCTGGTGATGAAGCGGTCGGACGCCAGCACCATCTCGGTGGTGAACGAGTTGCACAAGGCGCTGCCCAAGATGCGGGACGCCGCCCCGGAGGTGGACATCCAGTTCGCGTTCGACCAGTCGCCGATCGTCACCCAGGCGATGACCGGGGTGGCCGCCGAGGGGCTGACCGGGGCGGTGCTCACCGGGCTGATGGTGCTGCTGTTCCTGCGGGACTGGCGGAGCGTGATCGTGGTGGTGTTGAACATCCCCATCGCC
The DNA here is from genome assembly GCA_947474875.1 of Gemmataceae bacterium. Lineage (GTDB taxonomy): Bacteria > Planctomycetota > Planctomycetia > Gemmatales > Gemmataceae > JALHQU01. The sequence continues at coordinate 728 of CANJKY010000198.1, read as the reverse complement.
CTGCTGGCGTCCGTGTTCGGCCTGTGGGTGTGCGGGCAGACGGTCAACCTGATGACCCTGGGCGGGCTGGCGCTGGCCGTCGGCATCCTGGTCGATGAGGCGACGGTGGAGGTGGAGAACATCCACACGCAGATGGAGAGAACGGACTCGGTGGCGCGGGCGGTGCGGGCCGGGAACGCGGAAACGGCCGTGCCGCGACTGCTCGCCATGCTGTGCGTGCTGGCCGTGTTCGTGCCGTCGTTCTTCATGACCGGGGCGGCCCGCGAGCTGTTCGTCCCGCTGTCGCTGGCCGTCGGGTTCGCCATGATCGCCAGCTACATCCTGAGCAGCACGTTCGTGCCGGTGCTGTGCGTGTGGCTGCTGAAGCGGCTGCCGCACCACGAGCAGGCCCGGCCGCCGCTGGCCGTGCGGTGGTACGAGCGGGTGCTGGGGCGGGCGGTGGCGTGGCGGTGGGTGCTGACGCCGGCGTACCTGCTGCTGGCCGTCGGCGGGGTGTGGGCGCTGTTCGGCGTACTCGGCACGGCCGTGTTCCCGCCGGCCGACAAGGGGGTGTTCCAACTGCGGATGAAGGCCCCCACCGGCACCCGCATCGAGCGGACGGAGGAACTGGCGCAGCAGGCGCTGCGGATCATCGAGCGAGAGGCCGGCGGGCCCGACCGGGTGAAGATGACCGTCGGGTACGTCGGCTCGTTCCCCACCAACTACCCGATCCAGGCCGTCCACCAGTG
>CANJKY010000197.1 GCA_947474875.1 Gemmataceae bacterium | reverse complement strand
GCCGGCATGGTCGAGGCTGCTGACAGAAATGGTCCAACGGGGCGACGACTGGCTGACGCTTCGGCGTCAGCCGGCTGTTCACTCCTTCATCGAACAAGCGAACGCCGAGGGATGGAACTGGGAGGATTGCAGTTACCGATCACACTTGGCTGGATTGACGGCCGATCAATTCTGGGTGTTCGTCAAGATGGCCCGAGCGGCGGATCGGCGGGAGATCCCGCTAGTGGATATCGCCGGGCTTCCGTTCACATACCGCCTCCCGCCGGTCGCCAACCGCATCCTACACCTGATCGACACCCAGTTGGGCGGTTCCATCGGTGCCTCGTTTCCGACCGTGACCACCGAAGCCGACCAACGGCGATACCTGCTCACCTCGCTCCAAGAAGAGGCCATCTCGTCGAGTCTGATCGAGGGGGCGGTCGCGACCCGGGAACAGGCGAAAGAGATGATCCGCTCGGACCGGAAACCGAGGACGAAAGGTGAACGGATGATCTTGAACAACTACCGCACCATCCGCTTGCTCAACCAGCGGGTCCGCGAACCGCTCACGCCTGAACTGCTGTGCGAGGCGCAGCGGATGCTGACAGAAGGCACGATGGATAAGTCCGACGCCGGCGGGCGGTTCCGTTCGCCGACGGAAGACATCCGGGTGTGGGATGACGAAGACCAGCAATCGCTCCACACCCCGCCGCCGGCGGGTGAACTGACCGAACGGATCGACCGCCTGTGCCGGTTCGCGAACGCGGACGGGGAGTCCGCTGGGGAGTTCATCCACCCGGCCGTCCGAGCCATCCTGTTGCACTTTTGGCTGGCGTACGACCACCCGTTCGTGGACGGCAACGGGCGGACAGCGCGGGCGCTTTTCTACTGGTCGATGCTCCGAAGCGGATACTGGCTGACCGAGTACCTGACCATCTCGACCATTATCGCCGGCCACCCGAAACAGTACGCCAGAGCCTACCTGGATACGGAGACCGACGAGAATGACCTCACTTACTTCCTCCTCTACCATCTGAAAGTGATCGAGCGGAGCGTGGGAGCTTTCCGCGCGTATTTGGGCCGGAAGCAGGCTGAGCAAGGGCAACAGGTGCTGCTCCAGTCGGGGCGGTTCAACCCCCGGCAACGCGCCCTGTTGATGCGAGCGTTGAAGGACCCGGCCGCGCTGTTCACCTACGAATCGCACGCTAACTCTCACGGCGTGGCGCTGTTCACCGCTCGCGCCGACCTGCTCGACCTGGAAAAACTGAGGTTGCTGCGAGGGAATCGGAAAGGCCGCCGGTTCGAGTTCACCCCGGCTGGTGACATCGAAGCTGTGCTACGAAAAATCGTGGGCATGGAGTAAGGCCGAGTAGGGCACCCGGCGGCCGCCGGCGGTTGGGGCGTGTCCGAAAGCTGGCGAGCCGGGAGCGTGAGCGACCGGAGGGTTTGTTCCCTCCGGTCGCTCACGCTCCCGGCTCGCCGAGAACCCGGCTGGGCTCGCCGGTCTCACGACCGGCTTCGGCCCGCCCTACCAGCGGCTCACTTCGCCGTGCCGAACTTGTAGATGGTGGTGGTGCGGTACTCGTCGCCCGGCTTCAGGGTGATGCTCGGGAAGGTCGGCTGGTTCGGCGAGTCCGGGAAGTGCTGCGTCTCCAGGCAGATCGCCCCGTACTGCGGGTACACCGCCCCGCCCTTGCCCTTCACCTTCCCGTCCAGGAAGTTGCCGGTGTACAGCTGCACGCCCGGCTCGGTGGTCCGCACCTCCATCACCCGCCCGCTCTTCGGCTCGGTCACGGTGGCGCACAGCTTCGGCTCGGCGGTGTTCTTGTCCCCGTGGACGAAGTTGTGGTCGTACCCCACCGGGTCGGCCTTGATCTGCTTGATCCGCGCGCCGATCTTGGCCGGCTTGGTGAAGTCGAGCGGGGTGCCCGCCACCGGCTCGATCTTGCCGATCGGGATCAGGCTGTCGTCGGTCGGCGTGTACTTGTCCGCGGCCAGTGTCAGCTCGTGGTCCAGGACGGTGCCGCTGGCGTGCCCGCCCAGGTTGAAGTAGCTGTGGTTGGTCAGGTTCACCACCGTCGCCTTGTTGGTGGTGGCCGAGTAGTCGATCCGCAGCTCGTTGGCGTCCGTCCAGGTGTACTGCACCACGCAGCTCAGCTCGCCGGGGTACCCCTGGCTGCCGTCCGGGCTGGTGTACGTCAGCTTCAGCGTCGGCCCGTGGGCGCTCAGGCTGGCGTCCGCCTTCCACACCATCTTGTCGAACCCGGCGGTGCCGCCGTGCAGGCTGTTCTTGCCGTTGTTCACCGGCACCGCGTACTCCTTCCCGTCCAGGGTGAACTTGCCGTTGGCGATGCGGTTGGCCACCCGCCCGGTGATGCACCCGAAGTACGGCGAGTCCTTCAGGTAGCCGTCGATCGAGTCGAACCCGAGCACCACGTCGCCCAGCTTGCCGTCCCGGTCCGGCACGTGCAGCTCGGCGATGATCCCGCCCAGGGTGAGGATCTTCACCCACGCCCCGCTCTTGTTCACCAGGGTGTACGCGGTGATCTTCGACTCCGGGCGGATGGGTTTCGCCTTGTCCGCCGGGTTGGGGATTTCCGGGGCGGTGCCGAACGGCTCGTCCTTGACCGCCGGGCCGGCCGGCTTGGACTGGGCGGTGGCGAGTGTGGTCATGGCGAACACCACCAGCAGGGAGAGGGGGAGGCGCATCGTAAGGGTTCCGAAGGAAACGGGACGGCGGACAGCATACGCGGCGGGCGAACCGGCGGCCAACGGATCAGGGCTTCCCATCCGCCGCCGGGTGGTGTCAAATGAATGAGAATCGCGGCGGTGTACTCGCACGGCTCGCAACCTTCCTGGCACCCGACGCGATTCGACCCGACGGACCCCGACCCGGATCGCGACCCGCGAGGGTGTTGTCGTGCGCATACTGGTGGTCGAAGACCAGCCGCCGCTGGCCCGTGCCGTGCGGCAGGCGCTGGAAGAGGACGGGTACGAGGCGGAGGTGGCGACCGACGGCGAGCAGGCGGACGCGCGGGTCGGCCGCACCGCCTACGACCTGATCGTGCTCGACGTCATGCTGCCCAAGGTGGACGGGCTCACGCTGCTCTCCCGCTGGCGACGGGCCGGGGTTGGCGCGCACGTCATCATGCTGACGGCGAAGGGCCGCACCGCCGATAAGGTGGCGGGGCTGGACCGCGGGGCGGACGACTACCTGGCCAAGCCGTTCGCGGTGGACGAGCTGCTGGCGCGGGTGCGGGCGCTGGCCCGCCGCACGCACACCAAGTCCGACCCGATCCGCCGCATCCACGATCTGGAGATCGACACCGCCGCGCACACCGTCACCCGGTCCGGCAGGCCGATCGAGCTCACCCCCCGCGAGTTCGCCCTGCTCGACTTCCTGGCCGCCCGCGCCGGCCGGGTGGTGACGCACGACGCCATCTGGCGGGGGCTGTACGACGAACTGGGCGAGCCGAACTCCAACCTCATCGCCGTGTACATCCGCTACCTGCGGAAGAAGGTGGACGTCGGGTTCGACCCGCCGCTCATCCTGTCCAAGTGGGGCGAGGGGTACATGCTCCGCGGCACCGAGCCGACCGACGCCCAGCCGGTGACGGACGAGGACGAGTAAGATGCGGTGGGACCCCCGTGCGAGACCTGTCATGTCCACCGCCGACCACGCCGACTGGCTCCGCCGCGACGGCTACCCGGTGCCGGCCGACGCCGACCTGACCGACGCCGAGCGGCAACTGCTGGGCAAGTTCGGGTACTGGATGACCGCCCTCACCGACGGCGCCATCGCCCCGTCCACGCCGGACCAGGAGCGGTTCCTGCGGGTGCATCGCGGGGAGGAGCCGCCGACCAGCCCGTTCGAGGTGGCGTGGCACAAGCTGCGGCACCGGCGATCGGCGGCCCCGGCGGTCGGCCCGATGGAGATCACCGCCCTGTTCGACCACCTGGAGGGGGTGCGGGCGGCGGCGCTGGCCGCCCAGCAGCGGTACACCTTCCGCCGGCTGGACGTGATGGCGAAGGTGCAGCCGGAGTTGGACGCGATCGACGCCGAGATGTCGCCGGAACTGAAGGCGGTGGCCGAGCGGCTGGCCGAGGCGGAGGCGGCGGTGAAGGCGGCGGTGCTGGCGCTCGGCCGCACGTTCGGGCACGGGTCGGTGCTGGTCACCCACTACCGCGGGCGGGTGACGTTCGACAACAAGGGGTTGCAGCAGTACGCCGAGTCGCACCCGGAGATCAACCGGTTCAAGAAGGTGGGCCAGCCGTATGTGGCGGTGAAGTACAACACCCCCGGCGGGGCTGGCGGCCCCGCCCTGCCCGGCGACCCGCCCGCCGCCCTCCCGCCGGTCGCGGTTCCATTACTCGCTCGCTCAGTTCGAGAACTCGGGCCGGCGTTTCTGGAGTTGGGCCTGCAACCGGGCGACGATGCTGCTGTGCATCTGGCTCACCCGACTCTCACTCAGGTTGAGCGTCGCCCCGATCTCCTTCATCGTCATCTCCTCGTAGTAGTAGAGGATGACGATGAGCCGCTCGTTCCGGTTCAGCCCCCGCGTCACCAGCCGCATCAGGTCGCGGTTCTGCAGCCGGCCGGTCGGGTCCTCGGCCTTCTTGTCTTCCAGGATGTCGATTTCCCGCACGTCCTTGTAGCTGTCCGTCTCGTACCACTTCTTGTTCAGGCTCACCAGGTTGACGGCGGTGGCCTCGCCGACGAACGCCTCGATCTGCTCCATCGGCACGCCCAGCTTGGCGGCCAGCTCCTCGCGGGTGGGCGGGCGGCCGAGGGCGGCTTCCAACTGCTTGCGGGCGGCCTCGCACTTGCTCTGCTTGCTCCGCACCAGCCGCGGCACCCAGTCCATGCTCCTCAGCTCGTCCAGCATCGCCCCGCGGATCCGCGGCACGCAGTACGTCTCGAACTTCACCCCGCGGTCCAGGTCGAACGCGTCCACCGCGTCCATCAGCCCGAACGTGCCGGCCGAGATCAGGTCGTCCAGGTCCACGCCGTCCGGCAGCCGCTGCCAGATCCGCTCGGCGTTGTACTTGACCAGCGGGAGGTAGTGTTCCAGCAGACGGTTGCGGCGGTCCACCGTCGGGCACGCCCGATAGTCCCGCCACGTCTGCAAGATGTCCGTTTCGACCTGCGCCACCATCGGATCCTCCCTGATGAGAGGCTCGCGTCACCGGCGACTCGCGCGGACCGGTCGGCCTTGACCGCCGGTTCGAGAGGCCGCGGTCCGCGCCGTCCGCACCGGCCGGGGAGCCGGGCGAACGACCGACCTGTGACGCAAACCGATCCCCCCGTGGTGCCGTCGGGAAGTACAGACCGGCACCGCTTCGCTAGTATCGGCGGCGTGTTCCCCGCGGGTGAATCAAACCCCGCGATCCGCCACCGCTACCGCACTCCCCCGCCCTCACCACGCCCGCGACGGGCACACCCGCGCCACCCAATCCGGGCGGGCGCACCGGCACGAGCGGTCCGCCCGCGCCAACCGGCGGGCGGACATCGGCCCCGTTCGATGATGAACTGCGGTTCCCCAACCGCAACCCGCCCCGGACGGCTTCAGTCGTGATGAGGGGGGCGGAATACCGGCCGGAAGCGGGGTTGTCGATGGGTAATAATTGCAACCGGCGGGAAACCGGCCGGCCGGCGTTGCCCAGCTTGCCAGCGTATAACACCCGCATGGCGAACCACCCGGACGTGACGGTCATCGGCGGCGGAATCATCGGCCTGACGGCGGCGTACTTCCTGGCAAAAGGGGGAAGGCGGGTCGAGGTGCTCGACCGGCAGGACCTCGGCCGCGAGGCGAGCTGGGCCGGGGCCGGCATCCTGCCGCCGGGCAACCCGGCCCGGGCGGCGACGCCGGCGGACAGGCTGCGCGCGGAGAGCGTCAGCCGGTTCGCCGAATTCTCGGCCGAGTTGCGGGCGGTGACCGGGATCGACAACGGGTACGTGCGGTGCGGCGGGATCGAGATATTGGGGGAAGCCGACGCCGACGTGCTGGGGATGTGGGAGGAGGAGGGGATCGTGTTCCGCTCGCTCCGCGAGCGGCCGCTCGCGGAGCGAGCGGAACACAACCTCCTCCCCGACTTCGCCCAGGTGCGGAACCCGTGGCACCTGCGGGCGCTGGTCGCCGCGTGCGAACGCGCCGGCGTCGCCCTGCGGCCGCACACGCCGTTCGGCCCGGCCGACCTCCGCCCAGACCGCCGCTACCTGCTCGCCGCCGGCGCGTGGGCCGGCGAGTTCCTCCGCCCGCTCGGGTTCGACCTGCCGGTGACGCCGGTCCGCGGGCAGATCGTACTGTTCCGTTGTGAGCGCCCGCCGGTCCCGCACATCGTCATGCACGGCAAGCGGTACCTGGTGCCGCGGCCGGACGGCCGGGTGCTGGTCGGCTCGACGGAGGAACCCGAAGCCGGGTTCGAGAAGGCGAACACCCTGGAGGGGGTGGAGGGGCTGAAGCGGTTCGCGTTCGCCCTGTGCCCGGAGCTGCGGGCCGCCGAGGTGGAGAAGACGTGGGCCGGACTGCGGCCGGGGTCGCCGGACGGCCTGCCGTTCATCGGCCCAATGCCGGCGCTGCCGAACGTGGTCGCGGCCGTCGGCCACTTCCGCGCCGGGGTGCAGTTGTCGATCGGCACGGCGCTGATGGTGCGGGAGTTGTTCGGCGGCCCGCCGGCGGGCATTCCGCACGATGCGTTCCGGCTGGACCGAACGCCGGAGAAGGTGCGGCCGGCGTTCCGGTCATGATCTTTCCCCCTCCCCCCTTGAGGGAGAGGGTCGGTGAGACCGCAGGTCGAGCCGGGGAGAGGGGTGGTATTTCAGCCCCCCCCTCCCGGGGGGGGGGGGGG
>CANJKY010000196.1 GCA_947474875.1 Gemmataceae bacterium | reverse complement strand
GGGGCCAGACCACGGGCAGCTCGACTCGCTGCCCGCCGACCTGCAGTACAAGCTGGTGCGGCGGCTCGGGGTGGGCAGCTTCGGCGAGGTGTACGAGGCGATCGCGCCGGGCGGGTTCCGGGTGGCCATCAAGAAGATCCTGCGGGCGGTCGACCACCCGGCCAGCCAGGGGGAGATCGACTCGCTCGACGCCATGAAGGCGATGTCCCACCCGTTCCTGCTCCAGACGCACGCCTACTGGATCTACCGCGACCGGCTGGTGATCGTGATGGAGCTGGCCGACGGCAGCCTGGCCGGGCGGATCGAGCACTTCAAGACGGCCCCGACGCCGGGGGTGCCGCCGGCCGAGCTCATCCCCATCTTCGAGCAGGCGGCCGAGGCGCTCGACTACCTGAACAGCAAGAACGTCACCCACCGCGACGTGAAGCCGGAGAACCTGCTGCTGCTGAAGGGGTACGCGAAGGTGGCCGACTTCGGGCTGGCCCGCCTGCAGCGGCACCAGGTCACCGTCGTCGGGGTGGAGGTCGGCACCCCCCTGTTCATGGCCCCGGAGGTGTGGCAGGGGAAGGTGAGCCTACAGTCGGACCAGTACAGCCTGGCCGCCACCTACGTCTCGGCCCGGCTCGGCCGGCCGATGTACCCCGCCCAGAAGATGCACGAGCTGTGCTTCCAGCACCTGAACGGCACGCCCAAACTGGACCCGTTGTCGCCGGCCGAGCAGCAGGTGATCCTGAAGGCGCTGGCGAAGAAACCGGAGGACCGGTACCCGACGTGCGCGGCGTTCGTGAAGGCGCTGCGGGCGGTGGTGCTGGCCCCGCCCCCCCGCCAGCGGCGACCGCTGGTGTGGGCCGCCGCCGTCATCGCCGCCCTGCTGCTCCTCGGCCTGGTGGTCGGGCTGGGGGCGAGTTACTTCGCGAAGACGCCGCCCACCGAACCGAAGCGGGAGACCGTTTCGGTCCCGTCAGGGTGGACCGCCGTTCCCGACGCCGCCACGCACACCCTGCCCGACGGACGGGTCGTGCCGACCCGTATTTACCGGCCGGTGGGCGACGACCGGTTGGAACTGGTTCTCGTCGTCCCGACCATGCCGAACGACCCGCCGGCGTTCTACATGGCGCGGGACAAGATCACCAACCGCGTGTTCCGGACGGTGTGGGACGCGGCGGTCGCCGACCCGAACTCCCGGCCGAGCCAGTTCCTCCGCCTGCACGACAGGGCGATGACCCGGACACTCGTGCCGGGCAAGTGGCAGGACGGGGCGATCCGCACCGACGGCAAACCGCTCGGCAGCACCGGCGACCAGGATACCGTCCCGGTGGTCGGCGTAACGGCCCCGGAGGCGATGCTGGTGGCGGCTGAACTCGGCGGCCAGTTACCCACCATGAAGCAGTGGCGGAAGGCGGTCGGGGCGAACGGCGAGGATACGCGGCCCGGCCCGGCCGGGGAGAAGGAGCGGCCGGGCGAGGTGCTGAGCGAGCGTCCGCTCGCCCTCGGCCTCCGCGATGGCCCGTGGCCGGTCACGAAGGAGACGAAGGACGTGAGCGTCCACGGCATCCACCAGCTCACCACCAACGGGTTCGAGTGGACCGGCGGGGCTGACGAGCCGCAGCGGATCGACCTGTTCGCCAGTTCGGCTCAAGTCCAAACGTTGCCGCTCGCCGGGCAGAGTTGGGACATCCCGGTTGTCCTCACGTTCGCGGGGGTGGCCGGTCCGCACGGTCTGGTCCTGCCCTGGACGGATACCGCCCAACTGATCGGCTTCCGGATCGTGTTGACGCCGTGACACGTGGCATCACAACTGATACCGCCATCACACCCGGCCCATCTTCACGGCCGCCGGAACGAATCACCCGCACATTCGGACTTCCCGCCGCGATCCGGCTGGTTGCCGCATCGGTTTCGCTCAGACCGAATTACCGGCGTGTCGAACTCTGAAATGGACCAGGGCCACTCGACTCTGGCTTCACATAGCGGGTGCAAGGACGCGCCCAGGAGGACAGGATGTCTCGCTTCGGTCATTGGCTGAAGACCACCGCCGCAGTCACGCTCGCCGGTGTGTCGGCGGCCGCAGCACAAACTCCCGGCGGCCAAGGTCAGGCCGCTCCTGTTCAGCCGCTGAACACGCCCCAGCCGGGTGGAAGCACCTTATTCCAACCGGGGTTAGGACAGTACACCCTACCCGGCCCGTGCCCGCCGAACCCGTGCGGCCCCGCAGTCCCCGGTGTTCCTAACGTTCCGATCGTCCCTCCGGTCATGCCCGACCCGGCCGCCAGCCTGGGGGTGAACAGCGGGCCCGACCTGCCGAACCTGTTCGCCGGCGCCGATGCCGGACCGACCGCCGGGCTTGGCGGGTACATTGACAACGCCGTGCCGGTGACCCAACTCCGCCTGCGGTACGACTCTGCCTACGGCAGCAACCGCCCGGACCGGGCCGAGTTCTTCTACGCCAAGTGCGGGTGCTTCCGCACCCCGGCCGGCGGCAGCCAACTCGACGCGAACGGCCCGCCGCTGCCGGAGACGAACGTCGATTACCAGCAGTTGTCGCCGTACCTGGAAATCGCCGTCAGCCCGCGGCTGTCGTTCTTCACCAACGTGCCGGTGCGGTTCATCAACCCGCAGCAGAACGCGAACGCCTCCGGCATCAGCGACCTCAGCTTCGGCGGCAAGTACGCGTTCGTGTACGGCCCGCGGCGGGTGGTGTCGGCCCAACTCCAGGTGACCGTGCCGACCGGGGACACCTTCCGCGGGCTGGGCACCGGGGTGACGTGGCTCGAACCGGGCATCCTGTACCAGGAGCAACTGTCCGATCGCTGGCAACTGTTCGGCCAGTTCAAGGACATCATCCCGCTGACCCAGCCGAGCGACTTCACCGGCAACATCCTGAACTACGGCATCGGCTCCAGTTATATGATCGCTCGCGGGTGCTGGGGGTACGTGGCTCCGGTGGGCGAGGTGGTCGGCTGGACGGTGCTGAGCGGGAAGGAACTGGACCCCAACGTGGGCGCCGTGTCGGCGGTGGGGGATACGATCGTGAACGCCAAGGTCGGCGTGCGGATCGGGTTCGGGGCTATCCGCCCGGGGGCGGCGTATCCGACCCGATCGGACGTGTACATCGGCTACGGGCGGGCGCTCACCGGCGAGGTGTGGTACAAGAACATGTTCCGCCTCGAGTACCGACTCAACTTCTGATCGCCGCTGTCAGCCCCGCCCGTTTTGTCACCCCTCGTCTTCTGGTCGGGCCTGGAGTTCTCGCTCCGTTGTTGTTACCCTATTCAGCTAGCCCCGCCTGCACCCGAACCCCGCTTCGGGCACGTTCATGAGCCGAGACTCACTCGCAATCATGCGGTACGCCACGCCGGCCCTGCTCCTGCTCACGCTGTTGCTTCCGTCCGCACGCGGGGACGACGGCATCGACTTCTTCGAGAAGAAGGTGAGGCCGGTGTTCGTCGAACACTGCCACTCGTGCCACTCGGCGACCAAGACGAAGGGCGGGTTGCGGCTCGACACCGTCGAGGGCATCCGCGCCGGCGGGGACTCCGGGCCGGCGGTGGTGGCGAAGGACGAGGCGAGCCTGCTGCTGAAGGCGGTCACCCACGCCGCGGACGCCCCGGCCATGCCACCGAAGGGGAAACTGCCGGACGCTGTTCTCGCCGACCTAAAGGGGTGGGTGAAGATGGGGGCACCGCTGCCGTCGGCCATCACTCCTAGACCGCCGGCGGACCAGAAGGCGTTCTGGTCGTTCCAACCGGTCCGCGAGCAGCCCCGGCCGGCAGTGTCCGACCCGAGGTGGCCGACCCGGCCGTCCGACTACTTCGTCCTCCGCAAATTGGACGAGCGGAAGATGGCCCCGGCCCCGCCGGCCGACCGCCGCACCCTCGCCCGCCGGGTGTACTTCGACCTGATCGGGTTGCCGCCGACGGCGGAGCAGATCGACGCGTTCGAGAAAGACACCCGACCCGACGCCTACGAGAAGCTGGTGGACGAACTGCTCGCCTCCCCGCGGTTCGGGGAGAAGTGGGCCAGGCACTGGCTGGACGTGGCCCGGTACGCTGAGGACCACTCCACCGGCGAGTCCACCTGCAAGCCGCCGCGGTTCCCCCACCGCTACCGCGACTGGGTGATTACCACGGTGAACGCCGACATGCCGTTCGACCGGTTCGTCCGCCTGCAACTGGCCGCCGACCTGTTGCCGGGCACCCCGCCGGCCGACTACGCGGCGCTCGGCTTCCTCGGCCTGTCGCCGGTGTACCACAAGGAGCCGAAGCTGTCGAAGGACGTGATCGCCGGGATCGTGGCCGACGAGTGGGACGAGCGGGTGGACGTCATCACCCGCGGGGTGCTCGGGCTGACCGTCGCCTGCGCCCGCTGCCACGACCACAAGTTCGACCCCATCTCCGCCAAGGACTATTACGCCCTGGCCGGGGTGATGGCGAACACGCAACTGGCCGAGCGGCCGCTACGGCCCGACGCCGACGCCGACCAGGACGTGCTCACCTCGGTCCGGCTGGAGTTGCTCGACGTCAACCAACGGCTGAGCTACGCCAAGGAGATGCGGGGCACGGCCAAGAAGGAGGGGAAAGACCCGACCCCGTTCGAAAAGCAGGCGAAGGAGCTGGCGGCCCGGGAGAAGGAGCTTCAGGAGCGGGAGAAGAAGCTGGACACGGCCGCCGCGGCAAACGTGGTCCGCGACGCCGGCACGTGGGTGAACGGCGACGACCCGGCGTGGACGGTGATCGACTACAAGCCGGGCACGTTCCGCGACCTGCCGGTGTTCGTCCGCGGCGACCCGGCCCGGCCCGGCGCGGTGGTGCCGCGGCGGTTCCTGACCGCCCTTTCATCCGGCCAGCCGATGCCGTTCACCGTCGGCAGCGGGCGGCGGGAGTTGGCCGACGCCGTCTTCACCGACGCCGCCGGTCTGACCGCGCGGGTGTTCGTCAACCGGGTGTGGGGGTGGGTGTTCGGCCGCGGGCTGGTCGCCACCCCGAGTAACTTCGGCGCTCTGGGCGAGCGGCCAACACACCCCGAACTGCTGGACGACCTGGCCGCCCGGTTCGTGGCGAACAAGTGGTCGGTAAAGTGGCTGGTGCGAGAACTGGTGCTGTCCTCCACCTACCGGCAGTCGAGCCGGCACGATGACACGTTCGCCGCCGTTGACCCGGACGACCGCTGGCTATGGCGGTCGCCTCGCAAGCGGCTGGAACTGGAGCAGTGGCGGGACGCGATCCTTCAGGTGAGCGGACAGCTCGAACTCAAGGGCGGCGGGCCGTCCGACAACCTGGACCGCCCGCAGAGCGTGCGGCGGACGGTGTACGGGAAGGTGAGCCGGGACAAGCCGGCCGACGTCCATCGGCTGTTCGACCTACCCGACCCGAAGCTGCACGGGGAGAAGCGGGAGGCGACGACCACACCGCTCCAGCAGCTGTACTTCCTGAACAGCCCACTCGTCCGGCAGGCGTCGGCGAAACTTGCACACGCAGCGGCGGGCAAGTCCATCGAGGACGGGACGACGACCCTGTTCCGCCGGGTGTACCTCCGCGACCCGACGTCGGCGGAGCGGAAGACGGCCGCGGCCCTGGTTCAGCCGAGGGACGGCGACAAACCGGCGTGGGAACTGCTCGCCCAAGCCCTGCTGACCAGCAACGAGTTTCTGTACCTGAACTGACCGCGAGTTCGCGATGACCTTCGCCGACACCACCGACCCGTTCGGCCCGACCCGTCGGTCGTTCCTCCGCGAGCTGGGCGGGAGCGTCGGCCTGCTCGGGTTGGCCAGCTATCTTCAATCCACCGACCTCAAGCCCGCCACCGCGTCGGCCGGGAAGCCGCACTTCGCAGCGAAGGCGAAGCGGGTCATCTTCCTGTTCATGGCCGGCGGGCCGTCGCACCTGGACACGTTCGACCCGAAGCCGTCGCTCGACAAGCACGCCGGGAAGCGGCCGGGGAGCGCCGACCTGCGGACGGAGCGGGTGACCGGAGGGCTGCTCCCGTCGCCGTTCAAGTTCCGGCCGGGCGGGGGGTCCGGGCTGCCGGTCAGCGACCTCCTGCCACACGTCCGCGAGTGCGCCGACGAGCTGTGCGTGCTGCGGGCCGTCCACGCCACCAACCCGAACCACTCGCCGGCCGCCAACTACCTGGCCAGCGGGCGGATCGACGCCACCCACCCCGGCCTCGGCGCGTGGGTGTCCTACGGCCTGGGGTCGGAGAATACCGACCTGCCCGGGTTCGTGTCGCTCGGCGGCGGGTTCGGCCAGGCCGGGTTCGAGCGGAGCGGGTACCTGCCGGGTCAGTTCCAGGCGACCCGCGTGTCGGCCGCCGAGGCGGACCCGGAGAAGATGATCCGCCACCTCCGCAACCCGAACATGGGGTCGGCCGAGCAGAAGCGGCTGCTCGACGCCGTGCAGGCGCTCAACCGCACGCACGCCGCGGCGAACGGGCACGACCCGCAACTGGAAGCGCGGGTGAAGGCGATGGAGACGGCGTTCCGCATGCAGACCGCCGCCGGCGAGGCGTTCGACACCCGCCGCGAGCCGCCCAAGGTGCGGGACGCCTACGGCTCCGGCGAGTTCGCCCGCGGCTGCCTGCTGGCCCGGCGGCTGGTCGAACGCGGGGTGCGGTTCGTGCAGGTCAACGTGGGCGGGTGGGATCATCACGCCAAGATCAACGACGAGCTGCGGAAGTCGTGTGCGGAAATCGACCGGCCGATCGCCGCCCTGCTGACCGACCTCCGCCAGACGGGACTGCTGGACGACACACTGGTGGTGTGGGGCGGGGAGTTCGGCCGCACCCCGGTATCGGAGAACGGCGACGGTCGCGACCACAACCACTACGGGTTCTGCATGTGGCTGGCCGGCGGCGGGG
>CANJKY010000195.1 GCA_947474875.1 Gemmataceae bacterium | reverse complement strand
ATCTTCTTCGGAAGGCCGCACTGGTGCAATCGAAGGCGAGGTCCAACCACGATAACGCTTCGTGCGGAGTAGTCGACTCGCTTACCAAGCAGATTTTCGCGGAATCGACCTTGCTTGCCCTTGATCATGTCCGTCAGCGACTTGAGCGGGCGGTTGCTGCTGCCCAGCACCGGCCGCTTGCACCGGTTGTTGTCGAACAGCGCGTCCACGGATTGCTGGAGCATCCGCTTCTCGTTGCGGATGATCACCTCCGGCGCGTTCAGGTCCACCAGCTTCTTCAGCCGGTTGTTCCGGTTGATGATGCGGCGGTACAGGTCGTTCAGGTCGGAGGTGGCGAAGTTGCCGCTGTCCAGCAGCACCAGCGGGCGGAGGTCCGGCGGGATGACCGGGATGCACTCCAGCACCATCCACTCGCACTTGTTGCTGCTGTCGCGGAGCGCCTCCACCGTCTTCAGCCGCTTGACCAGGTCCTTCTCCCGCTGCTTCGACTTCTTCTCCCCCTTCGCCTGCTCGGCGGTCAGCCGGTCCCGCAGCTCCTGGGCGAGCACCCGCAGGTCCAGCTTCTCCAGTAGCTTCTTCACCGCCTCGGCGCCCATGTCCACTTCGAACGTGTCGCCGTACTGCTCCCGCAGCGTCTTGTACTCGTCCTCGGTGAGCAGTTGCCGCTCCTTCAGCACCGGCTTGTCGCCCTGGCCCAACTCGCCCGGATCGATGACCACGTAGTCCTGGAAGTAGATCACCTTCTCCAGGCTGCTCGTCCGCATGTCCAGCAGAGTGCCCAGGCGGCTGGGCATCGCCTTGAAGAACCAGATGTGGACGACCGGGGCGGCCAGTTCGATGTGCCCCATCCGCTTGCGACGGACGCGACTGTGCGTCACCTTCACCCCGCACTTGTCGCAGATCATGCCCTTGAACTTCATCCCGCGGTACTTGCCGCAGGTACACTCCCAGTCCTTCTCCGGCCCGAAGATCCGCTCGCAGAACAGCCCGTCCTTCTCCGGCCGGTAGGTGCGGTAGTTGATCGTCTCCGGCTTCTTCACCTCGCCGAAGCTCCACGACCGGATGTCGTGCGGGCTGGCCAGGCTGATCTTCACGGCCCCGTAGTCGTTGATGCGATCGTAGTTCCCGGCTTCGGCGGCGGCGGCAGCGGCGGCGGTGCTCATATTCGTACCCCTGGGGTTGGGTGTGCGTGTGATGGGTGAGGCGTCGGTTCGTGCCACAAGCCCGCGGACGGATGTCCGCGGGCTTCGGCGTCCACTCACTCACTCCGGACTCAAACCCGCTTCTTCTCCAACTGCATGTTCAGCCCGAGGCCGCGGATCTCGTGGGTGAGCACGTCGAAGCTGGCGGGCGTGCCGGCCTCCAGCGTGTTCTCCCCCTTCACCATGCTCTCGTAGATCTTGGTGCGGCCTTCCACGTCGTCCGACTTCACCGTCAGCAGTTCCTGCAGGATGTACGCGGCCCCGTAGGCCTCGAGCGCCCACACCTCCATCTCGCCGAACCGCTGCCCGCCGAACCGCGCCTTCCCGCCCAGCGGCTGCTGGGTGATGAGCGAGTACGGGCCGGTGGCGCGGGCATGCACCTTGTCGTCGACCAGGTGGTGCAGCTTGAGCATGTACATGTACCCGACCGTCACCGGCTGCTCGAACCGGTCCCCGGTTCGGCCGTCGTACAGCACGCTCTTGCCGGACTCGTCCAGCCCCGCCTCCTTGAACGCTCCCTTGATCTCCGACTCGGTCGCCCCGTCGAACACCGGGGTGACGGCCCGGAACCCGAGCTTGCTGGCCGCGTACCCCAGGTGCGTTTCCAGGATCTGGCCCACGTTCATCCGGCTGGGCACGCCGAGCGGGTTCAGGATGATGTCCACCGGGGTGCCGTCCTTCAGGTACGGCATGTCCTCCTCCGGCAGCACCTTCGAGATCACCCCCTTGTTCCCGTGCCGGCCGGCCATCTTGTCCCCGACCGAGATCACCCGTTTGGTGGCGACGTACACCTTCACCATCTGCTGCACCCCGGTGGGCAGTTCGTCCCCCCGCTTCAGGCTGTTCAGCTTCCGCTCCTGCTCGTCGATGAAGAACTGGATCCGCTCCCAGTGGCGGGCGTGGATCTTGTTCGCCGCCCGCAGCTTCTCCGGCGTGCGGACATCCAGGTGGTCCATGCGGAACCCGCGGGCCTGGTCGGCCACCGCCCGGTCGTCCTTGTCCGACGCCAGCGGCTTGCCGGTGGTGGAGTCCTTCAGCTCCTTCTTGTCCAGCACCTCCTCCAGGGCGGTGACGAACTCGCGGAACTGGCCGGCGATCTTCTCCGCGTACTCGGTCTCGATCCGCCGCTCCTCCTTGATCAGCTCCTTCCGCTCCTCCTCGGTCATGCTCGCCCGGCGGCTGAACTTCTGCGCCTGGATGACCACCCCCTCCACGCCCGACGGCACCTCCAGGCTGTCGTTCTTCACGTCCTCACCGGCCCGGCCGAAGATGGCGTGCAGCAGCTTCTCCTCCGGCGTCAGTTCACTCCGCGACTTGGGCGACACCTTGCCCACCAGGATGTCGCCCGGCTTGACGAACGTGCCCACCCGCACGATGCCGGTGTCGTCCAGGTTGGACAGCGCCTTCGGCGACACGTTCGGGATGTCGCGGGTGAACTCCTCCTTGCCCAGCTTGGTCTCGCGGATCTCGATGTCGAACTCTTCGATGTGCAGGCTGGTGTAGGTGTCGTTCTTCACCAGCCGCTCGCTGATGATGATGGCGTCCTCGAAGTTGTACCCCTCCCACGACATGAACGCGACCAGCACGTTCCGCCCGAGCGCCAGCTCGCCCTGGTAGGTGGCGGCCCCGTCGGCCAGCGTCTGCCCCTTCTTCACCTTCTGCCCGAGCTTGATGATCGGCCGCTGGTTCAGGCACGTCCGCTCGTTCAGCCCGTGGAACTTCCGCAGCACATACTCGCGGACGATCTTGTCCTTCTCCTCGATCTTGATCCGCTCGGCGTCGGCGTACACCACCGTGCCGTCTTCCTGCGCCCGCACCAGCATGCCGGAGTGCTTGGCCACCTCTTTCTCCAGCCCGGTGCCGACGATCGGCGGCTCGGGCACCAAGAGCGGCACCGCCTGCCGCTGCATGTTCGACCCCATGAGCGCGCGGTTGGCGTCGTCGTGCTCGAGGAACGGGATGAGGCCGGCCGACACCCCGACCATCTGCTTCGGGGACACGTCCAGGTAGTCGATCTCGGCCGACGGGATGCTGGTCAGGTCGCCCCGCGCCCGCCCGTTCACCCGCTCCAGCTTGATCTTCCCGTGGTCCACCTCGGTGTCCGCCGGGGCCAGCCGCAGGGTGCTCTCCTCGTCCGCCCGCAGCTTCAGCACGTCCTCGCTCAGCTTGCCCTTGGTCATCTTCCGGTACGGGGTGATGAGGAACCCGTACTCGTCGATCTCGGCGAAGATGGACAGCGACGAGATGAGGCCGATGTTCGTCCCCTCGGGCGTCTCGATCGGTCAGATGCGGCCGTAGTGCGAGATGTGCACGTCCCGCACCTCGAACCCGGCCCGCTTGCGGTTCAGCCCGCCCGGCCCGAGGGCGGACAGCCGCCGCTCGTGCGTCAACTGCGCCAGCGGGTTGGTCTGGTCCACCACCTGGCTCAGCTCGCTCCGGCCGAAGAAGTACTCGATGGCCGCGGACACGCTCTTCGGGTTGATGAGCGTGCGGGGGGACATCTCCTCCGCGTCCTTGATGGCCATCCGCTCCTGCACGGTACGGCGGAGCTTCAGGAACCCCTTCCGCAACTCGTCCGCGGCCAGCTCGTCGATGGTCCGCAGGCGGCGGTTGCCCAGGTGGTCGATGTCGTCCACCACCACCCCCGGCTTCTCGCTCCGCAGGTCGAGCAGGTACTTGATGGCGTTGACGAAGTCCACCGCCCGCAGGGTCATCTCCGTTTCGGGCACGTTCTGCTCGAACTTGCGGTTGATGCGGAACCGCCCGACGCGGCCGAGCCGGTACCGGTTCTGGTCGTTGAACTTCTCCTTGAACAGCTCGCGGGCCTTCTCCAGTTGCGGCGGGTTGCCCGGCCGCAGCCGCTGGTAGATCTTCAGCAGCGCCTGCTCGTGGCTGTCGGTGCCGTCGTCCACCAGCGCGTTCATGATGATGGTGTCCTTCGGGAACGGAAGGACTTCCACCTCTTTGATGTGCGCGGCGATGGCCTTGTCCACGGCGTTGGCGGTGAACGCCTTGCCGGCGTCCAAGTACACCTCGCCGGACTCTGGGTCGATCACGTCGTCCACCGCCACGCACCCCGGCACCCCATTCTCCGGGTCCGGGACGAGTTTGGCGCGGGCGGCCGCCGCGTCCTTACCCAGCTTCACCACCTCCGTCTGGTGGAACTCGCGGATCAGGCTGGCGGTGCTGCTGTACTGCGGGTCCATCGCCCGCAGCAGGGTGAGCGCGCTGAACTTGCCGGACTGGTCGATGCGGACGCCGAGGGTGTCCTTCTTGGTGCAGTTGATCTCGATCCAGCTCCCCCGCTCCGGGATCACCCGGCACGAGTGCAGGATCTTGTCCGCCTCCCGCTCGACTACGAAATCCACGCCCGGGCTGCGGTGCAACTGGCTCACCACCACCCGCTCGGCCCCGTTGATGATGAACTCGCCGCCGCCGATCATGATCGGCATGTCGCCGAGATATACCTCCTCCTCGACGTGCGTGCCGTCCGCCTTCTTCAGCCGCAGCCACACGCGGAACGGGCGGCCGTAGGTGAGGCGGAGCTGGCGGCACTCGTCCGGGTCGTACCGCGGCTTGCCCAGCTCGTACTTCACGTATTCCAAGCTGATCTTCTTGTCGTAACTGTCGATTGGGAAGATCTCTTGCAGCACCCCCTCCAGCCCGGTCGGGGTCCGCTTGTCAGTCGGCACGTACAGCTGTAGGAACCGGTCATAAGACCGGGTCTGGATGTCGGTGAGCGGCGGCACCGGGGCGGCGTCGCCGAACCGTTCGAACCGCCGCTCGGCGGGGGGGACGATCACGCGGTTGGCCGGAATGGTCATCGGGAGCAACTCCTTCCGGGAAACGACGGCCGGACGGCGACGCGACAAGCGGGTTGCCGAAAACCGCCGGCAACGGGCTTGCGGACGTCGGTCAGGTGCGTTATTGGATAGAGGAGGGGTGACGCAGGCAGGCGCAGCAGGTCGGCCGGACGCGACACAGCCGCAACCCATTCCCCAAAGAGGGGTCGGGCGGCGGGAGGGTTCGGGTTCGGTCGGGGTGGGCGGTCAGCGGGTTCGGATTGTCAGGACGGAGCGAGTGGGCTGCGCGCATTGTCACCACTGCTTCGGTTTTCGACCGCAGCCGGCCGGAGCATCCCGCTCGTGGCAAGCCGTTGTCGGAAAAGTCCGCTTGATCCAAATCGTAACAATAGTTTACCCGGACTGGCTGGTCAAGAGTCAAGACCAACCCTTCCGGGTGATTATTTTTCGCGAAATTTTTCCGGCTCTCCCGGCGGTACGACCTTTGCCGATACCGCCGAGTTCGATCGTAAGACTTACGCCGGCTTGACGGACACCTTGCCGCCCGCCTCTTCCAGCTTCTTCTTCAGGTCTTCGGCCGTCTTCTTGTCCACGCTCGTCTTGATGTCCTTCGGCGCCCCTTCGACGGTGGCCTTGGCTTCGGCCAGCCCCTGGCCGGTCAGTTCGCGGACCACCTTGATGACCCCGATCTTCTTACCCGGGTCGGCGACGCCTTCCAGCACCACGTTGAACTCGGTCGGCTCGGCGGCCGGGGCCGCCGCAGCACCGCCGCCACCGGCGGCCGGGCCGGCCATCATCACGCCGCCGGCGGCCGGCTCGATCTGGTACTTCTCCTTCAGATAGTTCTTCAGCTCCACCGCCTCAGCGATGGTCAGTTTGGCGAGTTTATCGCCGAGTTCGGCAACCGCGCTCATGGGTCAGGTCCTTTCGGGGTTGGTGCCGGTGAAGCGGCCGGCGGAGCGTAATAGCTGGGTCAAAAAACGCCGACGGGTAGCGACCCGTCGGCTTGTGTGCGTGTTATGCGGCCGGGGCAGCAGCCTCGGGAGTTTTCTCTTCGATCGCCTTGAGGATGCCGGCCAGTTGGGTGGCCGGACCGGTGAGGGCGCCGACGATGCTCGAACCGGGGCCGCACAGGGCGGCGACGATCTCGCCGATCGCCTCCAGCCGAGTGGGCACGTTCTTCATCGCCGCCAGCGGCATCGGGGCGCCGTCCACCAGCCCCATCCGCTCCTTGTACTTGTCCGGCGCCTTCGGGTCCTTCTTCGAGTCCTTGACCGCCGTGTCCACGGCGTTCGCCAGCCCCTTCGGGCTGTCCCCGCCCCAGCACACCAGCGTCGGGCCGGACAGGTCGCCGGCCTGCACCCCCATCTCGCCGAACACCTTCTTGGCGTAGCTGTTCTTCACCAGCTTGACGCGTACGTTCTTCCCGCGGAGCGACTTGCGGAAGTTGTACTCGGTAGCCGAGTCCACCTTCACCGGCTCCAGCAGGACGTAGTCGCGGATTTCCTTGAACGCCTTCCGCAGGTCGTCCAGTTCGAGTTGTTTGACGGCCTTGCTCATGTCGGAAGCCCTCAGTCATTAGTCAGCAGTCATTCGTCAGCAGTCTCGATCCGGCGGAGTGACTGGTGACGAATGACTAATGACTGATCGCGTTAGATGGACACCCGGATGCCGGGGGACATGGTGGCGGACAGCACCACCCCGTTGATGTAGTTGCCCTTCACCCCGCTCGGCTTGGCGGCCCGGACGGCGTCCATCAGGGTGTTGATGTTGTCCACCAGCTTGTCTTCGCTGAAGCTCATCTTGCCGACGCCGCAGTGCACCTGGCCGGTCTTGTCCGCCCGGTACTCCACCTTGCCGGCCT
>CANJKY010000194.1 GCA_947474875.1 Gemmataceae bacterium | reverse complement strand
GAGTTGGTCCTGGACCTTTAGATTGTGTTCGACAACCTTCCGGGCCAACTCGGGGTCAATCTCCGTATACGCGCGGATATATTCCGGGGGCACCAGCACCGACTCGGTGATCTCCATCCGGAGCATCTGTAGCCGGTAGGTGGGCTTGCCGAACTCGCCGCCCTCTGTGGGAGACGGTGGTTCCCCCGGTGCGGACGGGGTGAGGTCGGACATCGGAGAACTCACCCAGAGGTAACGGCATCGGATCGCCCGGATTTACTGCGGAAGACGAGCAACTGGAGTGGCCCGATCTTCTTTCGGACCAACTCTCCCTTGGGGTGGGCGTCGATCATCCGCTCGACACCTACTACAGTCTGGGCCGCTACCCGATCGGCGTACCCCACCCCCAGTCGCACCGCTGACTTTGTCAACTTCACCACGCCAACCTTCGGACGTCGTTTGAGGGAAAATCGAGCTGCGCGGAGCTTTTCCCGTGTCTGAGACACGGTCGGAACCGGGCCGGGATCGAGTGTCAGGACAGTACTCGCACCGGTCAGCACGTTCTTGAACACCTTGATCGGCATAGACCACCTCACGGTGAGCGTACCCAATTTACTGCAATTCTACCACCTCGATGCTTGTGTTCGTGTAGATGCACACCTCGCCGGCGATCTCCAGGGCGGACCGCACGATCTCGGCCGGCTTCATCTGCGTGTGCTTCTTCAGGGCGCGGGCGGCGCTCAGGGCATACGGCCCGCCGGACCCGATGGCCAACACGTCGTCCGTCGGGGCGATCACGTCGCCGGTGCCGGACACTAGTAGCAAATGATCCCGGTCCATCACCGTCAGCATCGCCTCCAGCCGCCGCAGCATGCGGTCCGTCCGCCACTCCTTCGCCAACTCCGCCGCCGCCCGCGGCACCGACCCCTGGTGGTCCCGCAGCTTGGCCTCGAACCGCTCCAGCAGGGCGAAGGCGTCGGCAGCGGCCCCGGCGAACCCGCACACCACCTTGCCGTCGAACAGCCGGCGGATTTTCTTCGCATCGTTCTTCATCACGACGTTGCCGAGCGTCACTTGCCCGTCCCCACCGATGGCCCCGCCGCCGCTCGGGTTGCGGACGGCCAGCACGGTGGTGGCGCGAATCCGGGGCACGGGTCAAATCTCCGGGGTGGGGGTGCGAATACCCTGCGCGACCGGGCGAGTCCGACACCCGGTTATTGTTAGATTCGGCCCGTAAAGTGGTAGCAGAATCCGGAGTTCGGGCGGCTGATTTCGGCCTCCCAGAAGTCCGGATGGGATTAGAATGCCGGTAACTGCGTGCAAACCCAAGCACCACTTGGAGGAGCGAGCGATATGACCCAGCTTCTGCGAGCGTGTGTTCTGACCCTGTTCGGGCTGGCGGTGGCGACCCCGGCGGCGCTGGCCAACAAGGAGACGTTCCACGGCCAGATGAGCGTGGACGACCAGGCCGGGTTGTTCTCCGCCGACGGGATCAAGCAGGCCACCCAGGCGTTCGACGGCACCAATTTCAAGGCGACCACCCACTACACGGTGGTGACGCGGAAGGGGGCGCCCGAGTCGAAGGCGAAGGAGTTGGAGGCGACCAAGGGGGACAAGACAAAAGCCGGCCGGTTCTTCAGCGGGTGGGCGAAGGAGATCTACAAGGACAAGCGCGCCACCGGGGTGCTCACCCTGATCTACGTGGACGGGGACAAGTTCTTCGTCAAGACGGTGGCGGACGAGCAGGTGGACGTGTTCCGCGGGTTCGGGGACAAGGCGGCCACCGCGCTGGAGGAGAAGTTCATCGCCACCGTCCGGGAGGCGAAGTCGAAGACCGGGGCGGACGCCACCACCATCCGCGACTCCGGACTGATGTCCGGGGCACAGTACGTGATCGACCACCTGAAAGACACCACGGTCCCGGACGCCAAGCACAAGGTGTCCACGACCACTTCCGGGGAGAAGAAAGGCATGGGCATCGGCGGGTGGATTTGCCTCGGCCTGTGCGTCCTGCTCGGCATCTGGGTGGTGATCGCCCTGATCCGCGCGCTGACCGGCACGGGCGGCGGGGGCGGGTACGGCGGGGGCTACGGCGGCCCCGGGTACGGCGGGGGCGGCGGCGGGTTCTTCAGTAACTTCCTCGGCGGCATGTTCGGCGCGGCCGCGGGGATGTGGATGTACAACAGCTTCTTCGGCGGCGGCAGTCACTTCAATGACATGTCGGCCGGAGGGTCTTACGGTGGGGACACCGGCGGCACCTACGACACCGGGGAAGGGAACGTGGATACCGGTTCGGAGGGGGCCGGCGGCGGCGACTGGGGCGACAGTGGGGGCGGAGACACCGGCGGCGGTGGCGACTGGGGCGACTCTGGCGGTGGGGATCTCGGCGGCGGTGGCGACTGGGGCGGTGGGGGCGGCGACTTCGGTGGTGGTGGTGGCGATTTCGGCGGCGGCGGCGACTGGTAAGCCGCTGGCCTCAAGTGAACACGCCGGGCGTCCGATCCCCAGGGTCGGACGCCCGGCGGCTTTTCCGGCCGAACGCGGTTTCCGCAACTTGACACCGCCCCAGCGGTTCGGTAAAGGTTGAGGGACTTCGGCGCTCACCGATCGCGCCGCCCCTGGAGATGCCTGCTCATGGCCCACATCGTCACCGCCAACTGTAACGACTGCAAATACACCGACTGCTGCGTCGTCTGCCCGGTGGAGTGCTTCTACCAGGACGACCTGATGCTGTACATCGACCCGGCCGACTGCATCGACTGCGAGGCGTGCGTGCCCGAGTGCCCGGTGGAGGCCATCTACGCCGAGGCCAACACCCCGAGCCAGTGGACCAGCTACATCCAGCTGAACGCCGACAAGGCGGCCGCCCTCAAGGCCGCCGGCGGGGACGCGCACATCACCGAGAAGGCCGACCCGAAGGAAGGGCCGGGGTGCAAGAAGGCGTAATCGGGTCGTGAGTTTGTGAGGTGGTGAACCCAGCCCCGTCGAGTCGGGTTTTTCCCGGCCCGCGGGGCCTATCATTTCGGTACACCACCCCACGACCTCACCACCCCGCGAATGACTGGTATTCTGCTCCTCCAACTCGGCACCCCCGACTCGCCCACCGCCGCCGGCCTCCGCCCGTACCTGAAGCAGTTCCTGGCCGACCCGCGGGTGATTGAGACCCGCCCGGACGTGAAGCGGTACGTCACCCCCGGCCTGGCCCGCGTGCCGCGGAAGGCCCCGCCGCGGTGGCTGTGGTCGCTCATCCTGAACGGGGTCATCGTCCCGTTCCGCTCGCCCAAGTCGGCCGCCAAGTACCGCCGCATCTGGGACGAGGAGTCGGGTTCCCCCCTGCTCTTCCACACCACCCGGCAGGCCGAGTTGCTGCAACAGCGGTTCCCGAACGCCGTCGTCCGCTTCGGCATGACCTACGGGTCGCCGTCCGTCGAGCAGGTGGTGAACGAGATGACCGCAGTCGGCGTGGACCGGTTCGTCGCCGTGCCCATGTACCCGCAGTACTCGGCCACCACCACCGCCGCCAGCACCGACGCCCTGTTCAAAGCGCTCATGAACCTGCGGGTGGTGCCGGCCGTGCGGGTGGTCGGCCCGCACTACCTGCACCCGGCGTACCTGGACGCGATGGTAGCCGCGGTGAACGACGACCGGGCGAGGTTGGGGTGGGAGCCGGACCACTACCTGTTCAGCTTCCACGGCATCCCGCGGAAGTACGTGCAGCGGGGCGACCCCTACGCCACCCACTGCGTGCGGACGACGCACGCCCTGGTGAAGCGGTTCGGGTTCCGCAAGCCGCAGTGGAGCCGGTCGTTCCAGAGCCGGCTCGGCCGCGAGCCGTGGCTGACGCCGTACACCGACGACGCGGTGAAGGGGCTGGCGAAGCGGGGGGTGAAGCGGCTGGCGGTGATTCTGCCGGGGTTCACCGCCGACTGCCTGGAGACGGTGGATGAGATCGGCAACGAAGCCGGCGAGGAGTTCCACGAGGCCGGCGGGGAGAAGCTGCGGAGCGTGCCCTGCCTGAACGCCCACCCGAAGTGGATCGACGCGCTGGAGCAGATCGTGCGGGAAGAGGGGGCCGGGTGGGTGTGACGCCCACCGGTCCGCCGCGACTCCCTTGAATCCGCGGCCCGCAGTTCCGCACAATACCCGCACCTCCTCTCCGAACTCAGGTGCCCCCATGATCGTCGGCGTGCCGAAGGAAGTGAAACCGGACGAGTACCGCGTGGCCATGATCCCGGCCGGGGTGGAGGAGCTCACCCGCAACGGGCACACCGTCCTCATCCAGGTCGGGGCCGGGCTGGGCAGCGGCATCACCGACGACGAGTACGCCCGCAACGGGGCCGAGTTGGTGCCGGCCGCGGCCGACATCTGGAAGCGGGCCGAACTGATCGTGAAGGTGAAGGAGCCGCTGCCGGAGGAGTGGCCGCACCTGCGGGCCGGGCAGACGGTGTTCACCTACTTCCACTTCGCCGCCGACGAGAAGCTGACGCACGCCTGCCTGCAGGCCGGCATCACGGCGGTCGCCTACGAGACCATCAAGGACGCCAAGGGCACCCTGCCGCTGCTCACCCCGATGAGTGAGGTGGCCGGGCGGATGAGCATCCAGGAGGGGGCGAAGTACCTGGAGCGGCCGCAGGAGGGCCGCGGCATCCTGCTCGCCGGGGTGCCCGGCGTGGCGCCGGCCAACGTGATCGTGATCGGCGGCGGGGTGGTCGGGGCGAACGCCGCCAAGACGGCCGCCGGGCTGGGGGCGAACGTCACCATCCTGGACACCAACCTGGACCGCCTGCGGTACCTGGACGACGTGATGCCGCCGAACGTCACCGGCCTGTTCAGCAACCGGCACAACATCCTCGACTGCCTCCGCACCGCCGACCTGGTGATCGGGGCGGTGCTCATCCCCGGGGCGAAGGCGCCGTTCCTCATCCGCCGGGACGACCTGAAGCTGATGCCGGCCGGGGCGGTGGTGATCGACGTGGCCATCGACCAGGGCGGGTGCCTGGAGACGAGCAAGCCGACCACCCACGCCAAGCCGACGTACATCGTGGACGGCATCGTCCACTACTGCGTGACCAACATGCCCGGCGCCGTCGGCCGCACCAGCACCTACGCGCTCACCAACGTGACCCTGCCGTACGCCCTGCACCTGGCGAACCGCGGGCCGGAGCGGGCGATCGCCGACAGCGCCGCCCTGCGGGCGGGGGTAAACCTGAAAGCCGGGAAGGTGACGAACGCGGCCGTCGCCCAGACGTTCGACCTGGACCTGCACCCGGCTGTGTGACGGGCGGCTCCTCATCTCCTTCGCGGCACCGGCGGACTTGCCGGTGCCGCTTTCATTTCGTGGCGCCAGTGACCCGTTAGCGCGGCACCAGATCCCGACTCGCGGAAATCGTGGCCGGGAAATCCGCCGGGTCGAATGAGGCTGACGAGTGACCCCTGCGGTTCCTCCTCCCGAGGAGATGTCATGGCTCTCGACCGGATGCTCATCCCGCCCCTGTATCAGGCGAAAGCCGGCTCCCCCCTGCCCATCGAGACGACCGGGGCGACCGGCAAGACGGCGTACCTGAACATCGAGCTGAAGGTGAACGCGGCCGGGGGCCAACCGGCGCTGCCGGTGACGGCGGTGTTCGCCCCCGACCCGTCCCAGCTCGCCGGCGAGGTGAACGTGCTGCTGTGGTTCCACGGGGACAAGCGGTACTGGCAGGCCGACGGGCAGAGCGGCGAGAGCTTCTCGGGTCAGTCCATCCAGCACTACCTGAACGGCCCGCCCATGTGCCGGCTGCGGGAGTTCATCCTGAAGACGAGCAAGAACTTCCTGCTGGTGGCGCCGACGCTGAACGACCGCACCGGGGGCAACGGCGGTCAGCCCGCCGGCGTACTGTGGGACCAGACCGACGCCCACGCCTACCTGCAGCAGGCGCTGAACGGCGCCAACAAGCACCTGGGGGTGAAGGGCACCAAGCTGGGGAACATCGTGCTGGCCGCCCACTCCGGCGGCGGGCACATCCAGGCGCGGATGGCCGGCGACTTCGCCGGCGACCCGTTCACCCGGATGAACGAGGTGTGGTGTTTCGACTCCACCTACTGGGGCGACGCCAAGTTGCAGCGGTGGGCCGAGAAGCCCCACAGCAACGCCAAGCTGTTCGTGTACGCCACCGGCGGCAGCACCGCGAGTGCGGCACGGTCGCTCGTGCGGTACAGCCAGCCGACACCCCCGCCCCCGCCGCCCCGCGGGCAGCCGAACTTCCGCGACGTGATCGAGAAGCCGGGGACCGGGGTGTCCATGGCCGTCCTGCGGAAGCGGTCGGAGTCGTCCTTCGGGACGGTAATGCTGTCGATGACGGACTTCGACGTGCTCATAGAGGGCGACAAGGGGAACGCCACCAACCAGGCCTGGACCGAGTACGGCGGCGGCGCCGGCGGCCACTACGAGAGCATCCCGAAGTACCTGCCGCTGCTGGTGGAGCGATCGCGCAATCTGTGACGGGGTCAGTACGCCCCCAATCGCGCGTAACGATCCGACCGAACCCCTTACGCCGCCACCTTGCGGCACTCGGCGGCACACTTCCGGCAGGCTTCGGCGCACTTCTGACAGTGGTCGTGCTTGTGCTTGCCACACTCCGTCCCGCAAGCCTCGCACACGTCAGCACACACCCGGCACAGGGCGGCGGCGAACTTTGACCCGCGGGCCATGAACCCGGCCGCCAGCCGGCAAACGTCCGCACAGTCCCGGTCGAGGCGGATACACTCCGCCATCATCTTCACGTCACCCTCGCCCAGACAAGCGGTCGCACAATGTTCGCACACCGTTGCGCAGTCCAGGCACGCCTGGATGCAGCTTTCATATTCTTGATGAGCCATGATGAGTTCTCCTGGTGGTGAATTGATGCCCAATCCATTGGTGTAGTTCT
>CANJKY010000193.1 GCA_947474875.1 Gemmataceae bacterium | reverse complement strand
GGCGGATCTCGTCTCGGCGAGCCAGCCGCTCCTTCACCAGCGGGTTGTCCAGGTCGACCGGTGCGAGTTTGAGCGGCCACACCGGGTCGAACTCGGTCGCCTCGGACAGTTCCGGATGGACCAGTTCGACGCTCACGTCATCGGCGTGCGGTTCGCCGGTGCGGACGCCCCACCCCCAGCCGGTGAGCGTGCGGGCGACCTGGTCGGCGGCGGCGGCGGACAGCCGGTTGCGGACGTGGACGGTCGGCGGGGTGCGGTTGGCCGGGTCCGTCCGCCGCTTCTCCCGCACCCGCAGCAGGGCGAGCACGAGCAACCCCGGCACCGTCCAGATCATGAGCGCGGCCAGACTGGCGGTGAGCGGCATCGCGTCCCCGGATTCGAGCGGGGAGAGCAGCCGCCCGCCCCGCCCGTTCAGCACCAGGGCGACGAACGCCAGCAGCAGCCCGGCCGTCCCGCCGGCCAGCACCCGGTGCAGCGGGATGGCGAACACCGCCCGCCCCCGCCCCCGCCGCCACAGCACCGCCACCCCGTCCCGGTCCGCCCTCGCCGCCCACCCGACGGCCAGCCCGGCGGCCAGCCCGCACACCGCCAGTGGGGCGACCACCGGCACGAACGCGGCGGCGGCGGTGACGACGAACAGGTACGACACGGACAGGGCGAGGACCACCAGCCGGCGGTCGGAGTCGCCGATCGCGTCGGTCAGCCGGCGGTCGAGGGAGACGAGAGGGAGGAACAGCCCGGCCATCAGCCCGGTGAGCAGCACCGCCCACACCGCCAGCAGCACCACCAGGTACGCCACGTACGACGTCTTCGCCCCGACCGTCCGCCACCCGCCGGGCACCCACTCCCACACCAGCGGGCCGGCGGCCGCCCACACCACCAGCCCGGCGGCCACCGCCCACACCGCCCGCGGCAGCTTGCGGGGGAGCGGCGGGCTGCCGCGGAAGTCGATCCCGTGCTCGTACCGCCAGGCCCGCAGCCGGCGGAGCAGCCGGGAGCCCCGCTCGCCCAGCCAGTCCACCCACGGGAGCGGGCGGCGGCGGTGCCACACCGCCACCACCCCGCCCACGCCGACCAGCATGAGTGCGTACACCACGTCCTGCACGTCCGTGTGGGCGGTGCGGCCGGCCCACTCCAGGCCGACCACGGCCACCACCACCAGGGCGGTGAACACGGCTTGCACCGACGACCGGACCGGCAGGGTGGCGGACGCCAGCGACGACAGGAGCTTCATGCGGGGTGGCCGGCCGGGGACGGGGTGTGGATGACCACCCACATTGTAGCGTCCGTCCACGGGCCGCACGATGCCGATTCGCCGGCTGTTACGGGTTCGGGCTGCCCCACGGGTCGTAGAACCCGGGCCCCGGGGCGGGGACGACCGTGACCGGCGGGGAGGCGGGCGGGGGCGGCGGGACGGTCGGGTCGTACACGTCGATCGGGTCGCTGATGAGCGCCGCGGTCAGGCTGAAGGCGATGTTCGCCGCCGCGTTGGTGCTGAAGACCGGCACGAACTGGATGGTGTACTTGCCCTTCGTGAGGAACGCGGTCAGGGTGTCCACGCTGTTCTTCCCGTCAGTGCCCAGGCTAGCCACCACCGTGCCGGCGGTGTTGTAGATGTAGATGTCGAACCAGTTGCACGCCGCCAGGTTCGTGCTCGTCACGGTCAGCGCGAACGAGAACGCCCGGCTCTCCGGCACGTCGATGCCGTACGAAATCTTGCTGGTCTTGCTGGCCGTGCCCGAGGCGATGCTGTCCCGCGCCGCCAGCGGCTGCTTGAAGTCCACGTCCAGGAAGTAGTCGCCGATCGCCATCGAGTAGCTGGTATCCTGTAGTTGCACCTTCAGGTAATAGGTGGCCCCCGCCGCCAGCACCGGGGTCTGGGCGCGGTATAACCCGTCCTCCCAGTTCAGCAGGATGTTCGACGCCACCACCGCCCCGCTCGCCGAATACACCGTGGCCGCAGCGGACACCCCGCTCAACCCCTGCACGGACACCGTCATCACTCCGCCGGCGGACGGCGCGGTCAGCTTGTAGCAGTCCACGTCCGCCACCGCGTCGACCTTCGCCGACGCCAGGTAGTGGGTGTTGGCCGCGTACCCGGCGGTGGGGGTGAGGGTGGTGGCGGTGGCCAGCGTCTCGTTCGTGCCGCCGTCCGCCCCCAGCACCTGCGTCGGGTTCGCCTTCGCTTCCACCGCCGGGGTGGAGTTGAACCCCACCCGGAGCTGGTAGGTGCCGACGGCGAACGCGTCGGTCCGCCCGGCCGACACGCGGACGTAGTATGTGGCGTTCGCCTTCGCCCCGGTGACGGTCAGCAGGGTGTCGCCGGTGAGCGGGCTGGTGCTCGCCTGGCTGGCGACCACGTTCCCGGCGGCGTCCAGCACCTCCACCTTGCCGGCCAACAGGCTGCGGCCGGCGGTGTTCAACCGGATGCCCAGGCTGGTGGTGTCCGACCGGGTGGTGAACCGGTACACGTCCACGTCGGCAGTGCTGGTGATGTTGCCGTTCGCCTGCACCAGCCACCGGGCCGTGTTCTGCGGGTCGGTCGCCGCGGTCAGGGCGGAGGCGGCCGCCAGGGTGTTGTTCCCGGTCGCCCCCTCGAACAGGTCGTTCGGGCGGGCGCCGTACAGGGCCTGGACGGCGGCCACATCGCCCGCGTTCAGCCCGCCGCGGACGCCCAGGTAACTGCCGTACCGGGCGGAGGTGTTGTCCGTGTCGTTGTCGGCCAGCCCGAGGATGTTGGCCGCCTCGTGCAGGGCGACCGAGTACAGGTCGTAGGTGCCGTTCGCCCCGCCCTTGGTGAACGTCTTCACCCCGTTCAGCATCAGGTTGCCCGCCCGCGCGCCGGTGAGCGGGTGGAACGGCGAGTTGATGGCCAGCACCTCGGGCGACTGGTCGAACGCGCCGACGCGGATGTCGGCCGGCGGCGTGCCGGTGTCGGACAGGCCCGCCGGGCCGAACGCCTGCCCGTTGTCGGCGACCAGCCCGACGTTCACGTTCGCCTGGGCGGTCCAGGTGTAGAACGCGCGGAGCAACTCCTCCTGCCACACGTTCGTGGCCATACCCGCGTTCAGCTTGCTGAACAGGTTGCTGCTGAACGTGCTCTCGCCCCACGTCTGGCTGGAGTACGACACCCCGTTGGGGGCGAAACTCATGGTCAACCGGTCCCCGGTCAGCCACGGGTTGCCGAACACGCTCGGCTGGTCGCGACGTTCGAGTGCTTCGACGGTCAGGCGAGGCATGGGCGATGCTCTCGGTTAACGGTGAGTGTTAGCGGTGTGTCCGGTTTCTCGCCGGTTCGGGGCCGGGCGGATCGGCCCCGACTGTTACTCTTTCGCCCGCCGTTCAACCACCCGCCGGGCACTCTCGATCACCTCGGAAAATTCCGGGTCGGAGCGGAGCGGGTCGAGTTCGCGGTCCTGATCTAATAGGTCGAACCCGAAGCCTTTACGCAAGGCGGATGCCAACAGGCGAAACGCCTCGCGTTTGTCGTCCGGGTGCGTGGTCGAGGTCATGGCGTACACCCCGGCCAACTGGTACACCGTCCGCGGGCTGTCGTCGGCCAGTCGCAGGGCGGCGTCGGCGTCGGCGTGCGCCTTCGCCCGCTCGCCCAGCCGCGAGTACAGCATGGCCCGGCCGGACAGCGCGTCCAGCGCCTCCGGGTAGTGCCCGAGCAGTTCGGTCAGCACCTCCACCGCCCGCCGGTTCTCGTTCGCCTTCGAGTACACCCGCGCCTTGAACTGCAGGGCGGCAGCCGAGCGGGGGTTGAGGGCGAGTGCCCGGTCGAAGTCGGCCAGCGCGTCCCGGTACACCTCCAGCGAGGCCTTCGGGTCGACCGGCATCCGGGCGATGCCGCGGGTGATCCACCCCCGGTCGTCCGTCGGCGTGCCCTTCATCCCCTCGGCGTGGTCCCGCTGAGCCAGGTCCGCCTTGCCCGCCCGCGCGTACACCCGGCTGCGGGTGAGCAGCACCGCCGTCGGCGGGTAGCCCAGGTCAAGGGCCCTGGTCAGGTCGTCGGCCGCCGGGTCGAACCGGCCGAGCGCCTCCCGTGCCGCTGCCCGGTTCAGGTACGGCTCAGCCCAGTCCGCCCTGGCGGCGATCACCCGGCTGAAGTCATCCTCCGCCTTCGGGAACTGCTGCAGCCGGAGCAGGGCCAGGCCGCGGTTGTAGTAAGCCCCCGGCACGGTCGGGTCGAGGGACACGCACTTGTCGTAAGCGGCCACCGCCGCCTGGTCCTCCCGGCGGTGGTAGTATGTCTGGCCGAGGGCGAACGTCGCCCAGAAGTCGGTCGGGTCGAGTTCGACCGCCTTGGCCAGCCGCTCGGCGGCCTCCTTCAGCTTGCCGTGTTCGATGAGCTCGCGGCCCTCGATGCGGTAGTCCAGTGCGGTACGAAGTGGGAGGCCGGCTGCCGTGCGGGCGGCGGCGTCCGCCCCGGCGGCATCTCCGGACAGCCGGGCCAGCCACGCCCGCTGGGTGAACACCCCGCGGGGGGTGTCGGCGGGGAACGCCCGCTCCGCACGCCGGTTCCAGTCGTTCGCCCGCTCCAGCCATTTGCCGCGGTCGTCGCCGGCGAGCACCGCCCGCGTCCCGCCCGCCCGGCTCAGGTCGAGCAGCAGCGCCGCCACCCGCTCCCGCAGTTCGACCACCTGGCTCGGCACCAGCCGGGCCGCCGGCCCGCTCTCCCACCACCGCTCGGCGTCCAGCACCTGGTACATGGCCAGTGCCTTCTCGGCCGACCGGACGGCCGCGTCCAGTCCGGCGGCATCCGCCGCCCCGGCCGCCAGCGCCGCCCGCGCCCGCTTCACGTCCAGGTCGAACCGGTCGGCCTGGCCGACCGCCTCGGCCACCGCCAGCCGCTCCTTCTGCCGCTCGGAGTGGACGCCGAACGCGCCGAACCCGGCCCCGCCGGCGGCCAACACCACCGCGGCGGCGACCGGCCAGCGGTTGCGGGTCGCCCACTTCGCTGCTAGTTCGCGGCGGGACGGGTTCGGGGCGTGCTTCAGCGGGCGGCGGGCGAGTTGCCGGTCCAGGTCGTCGATCAGGTCGGCGGCGGTCTGGTACCGGTCGGTCGGGTCCGGCGCCAGGCACTTGGAAATGATCGCGCCGACGGCCGCCGGCACCCGCGGGTTGACCGCCCGCGGGGACGGCGGCGGGGTGAACCGCCCGGCCCGGTCCCGCTCGATCGACTCCTCCGACGGGTCGTAGTCGGCGGCGAACGGCAGCCGGCCGGTGGTCATCTCGTACAGCATCACCCCGAGCGAGTACAGGTCCGTCCGCTCGTCGTGCTCGACGGCGGTGCGGAGGAGGGAGCCGAGTTGTTCGGGCGACGAGTACGGGCGAGTGCCGCCGATCACCAGCCCGCGGGCGTCCGGACCGGACCGGTCGTAGGCGATGCCGAAGTCGATCAACTGCGGGGTGCCGTCGTCGGTGATGAGCACGTTCGCCGGCTTCAGGTCGCTGTGTACGATCCGCTCGCCGTGGGCGAACCGCAGCCCCTCGGCCACCTGCCGGGCAATAGTGAGGACGGCGTCGACGTAACTCAGCCCCCGCAGCCGGGCGAACAGCCGGCCGGCGTTCGCGTCCACCGGCGGGCGGACCGGGTCCGGGTCGGCCGCCGGGTGGGCGGCGGGCAGCGACCGCTCCCGCGTCTTCCGGCAGTCGTCGATGACGGTGGTGAGGGCGCGGCCGTTGAGCGTCGGCAGGTCGGCGTCCCGCAGCCGGGACACCAGATGGGCCAGGGTGAGCGGCCCGCGGTACGGCATGCACACCGCCTGCAGCTTGCCGTGCTGGTGGAACGAGTGCACCGGCACCACGTTCGGGTGCTGCAGCCGGGCCAGCTTCTGGCACTCGGCGGACAGGAACTCGCCCACCTTCAGCACCACCAGCCGCGAGGCCATCGCCGGCTGGGTGGCCAGGAACACCCGGCCCATGCCGCCGCGGCCGAGTTCGCTCAACACCTCGAACCCGGCGAACTCCTGTCCCGGCCGCGGGTACCGGTCGGTGACGATCGGCACCGCGCCCAGCGCGTGCGTGTCCGGCGTGTCAGTGTCCACCCGCCGGGGGCGGTCCGCGGCGTCGCCGACGGCGGCCGGCGGCGGGGTGGCCAGCCCGACCCCGGCGGACGGGCGGTTCACGACGTGCGTCGGGCCGTCGGTGTGACCAGGCGATACGGACATGGGCGAAGTCCGCGGGCGGAACCGGCCGCGGGCGCGGGCCGGTGGGTGTGGAACGGTAGCCCACGCGGGTTCGCGGGGACAGAAAAAGTGGTTCAGGCGGTCGTAATCTTGCGGCCGTTCAGACCGCGGAAGTAAGGCGGGCGCGAAACCGCCGGCCGTTCAGCCCGGGCCTGAGACGTCTGTTGCCCGGCGGAATCAGTGTGCTTCGCCCGCGCATCGCCTGATAAGAACGCGATCACACCACCAGATGGCCGTCGAACACGGTGACGGCGTGTCCGCCCAGTATGACCCGGTCGCCGGCCAGGCGGAGGTGGAGGGTGCCGCCCCGCTCGGACGCTTGGAACGCGGTCATCGCCGTCTTACCGAGCTTCGCCGCCCAGTACGGGGCGAGGGCGCAGTGGGCCGAGCCGGTGACCGGGTCCTCGTCGATGCCCACCTGCGGGGCGAAGAAGCGGGAGATGAAGTCGTATTTCGGGTCGTCGCTCACCGCGGTAGCGATCACCCCACGGGCCTCAATGGCCCCCAGCTTGCGGAAGTCCGGTCGGAGGGACCGAACCGTTTCGGCGGAGTCGAGTTCGACAAAAACATCGAACCGGGTGTGACCGAAGTACGCGGCGGCGACGGCCCCGAGCGCGTCGAGCAACAGCGGGTCGGCGCCCGCCTCCGCCGGCGGGGTGGCCGGGAAGTCGAGTTCGATGCGGTCGCCGGCACGTGAGCAGGTGAGCACCCCGCT
>CANJKY010000192.1 GCA_947474875.1 Gemmataceae bacterium | reverse complement strand
TCGTCTTCGCCCTCGCCCTGACCCGCGTCGAGTCGGACCACGCCGGGAGGGCTTACGCCGCCTACGGGGGCGTATACATCCTGGCCTCAGTCGTCTGGCTGTGGGTGGTGGAGGGGGTGCGGCCCGACCGTTGGGACTACGGCGGGGTCGGGCTTTGCCTCCTCGGCTCGGCAATTATCCTGTTTGGCCCGCGTGGCCGTTGACATCAAGGAGTAGCAGCGTGCCTGTTCAAGATTCAAGTCGCACTCGCATTCTGTTCGTCTGTGTCGAGAACGCGAACCGCAGCCAGATGGCCGAGGCGTTCGCTCGCCTCCACGGCGGCGACCGCGTGGAGGCCGACAGTGCCGGGTCGCGGCCTTCGGGCCGGATCAACCCGCGTGCCGTCGAATTCATGAAGGAGGTCGGGTACGACCTGGCCGCCCACGGGTCGAAGGCTCTCGACCAGTTCAACGGCCAGGAGATCGACGTGGCCGTGACGATGGGTTGCGGGGACGCCTGCCCGCTCGTCCGGGCCAAACGGCGGGAGGAGTGGCAAATCCCCGACCCGAAGGACATGCCGCCCGAGCAGTACCGCGAGGTGCGCGACCTCATCGAGCGAAAGGTCAAGGAACTGCTCGCCTCCCTCGACATGCAAGGGGGTGCGGCGTGAGTGCCACCGAAACCCACACCCCGCCCGCCCCCGCCGAGCCAGGGCCGAAGCGACTCGGCGCGTTCGAGCGATACCTGACGGTCTGGGTGGGACTGTGCATGGTCGTCGGCGTGCTGCTGGGCCGCACGCTCCCCGGCCTGACCGAGAGCCTGCGGGGGCTGGAGTTCGGGGCCGGCAGCCAGATCAATGCCCCCATCGCGGTCCTGATCTGGCTCATGATCGTCCCCATGATGATGAAGATCGACTTCTCGTCGCTGGCCGGTGCGACCCGCAAGCCGAAGGGGCTGGCCGTCACCCTGTTCGTCAACTGGGTCATCAAGCCGTTCAGCATGTTCGGCCTGGGGTGGCTGTTCTTCCAGGTGATCTTCCTGCCGCTGATCGGCGAGGAGTTGGCCAAGCAGTACACCGCCGGCGTCGTCATCCTGGCAGCTGCCCCCTGCACGGCGATGGTGTTCGTGTGGAGCTACCTGACGGACGGGGACGCGGCTTACACGCTGGTACAAGTGGCCGTCAACGACCTCGTCATGCTGGTGCTGTTCGCCCCCATCGTCGGCCTGCTGGTCGGCGTGTCCGGGCTGGCGGTGCCGTTCAACGTGCTGCTGACGGCGGTGGCCGTGTTCATCGTCGTGCCATTGGTGGCTGGCGTCCTGCTGCGAATCGCGCTGATCCGCAGCAAGGGAGTGGAATGGTTCGAGAAGTCATTCATGCCCCGGTTCCAGCCGGTCGCGGTGACGGCCCTGCTCGCCACGCTGGTGCTGATCTTCGCGTTCCAGGCCGACAACATCCTGGGCCGACCGCTGCACGTCGCCCTGATAGCGGTGCCGATCCTGATCCAGGTCTACTTCAACTCCTCGCTGACCTACGGGCTAATGTGGGCGCTCAAGGTGCCGCACAACGTCGCGGCCCCCGGCGCGCTCATCGGGGCGAGCAACTTCTTCGAGTTGGCCGTGGCGACCGCCATCGCCTTGTACGGCCCCGACTCGGGGGCGGCACTGGCCACCGTAGTCGGCGTGCTGGTCGAGGTGCCGGTAATGCTGTCGGTGTGCGCGGCCTGCAACCGGACGCGGGACTGGTTCCCGCCGCCGAAACCCCACGCGGCGTGACCCGTCAGCAGCACCGCACGGTCGGGAAAGGGGAGGACATGAACCGCGAGCCGCACAAAGCCTGTTACGGGACCATGCTCCCCGCCCGCGTCGAGGGCCGGACCGGGGAGACGTACCGTGGGAAGGTGATGTCGCTGACCATCGTCGCCCCCGGCGGCCTCGGCCCGGCGACCCGGAGGGTAGACGTGGACCCCGGCGAGTGGGACGACTGCCTGCGGTGCCACGAATTCGACCACTGCCACAAACTCTGCACGGCCCGGCTCGCCCTGCTCACGGCCGGCTCCCTGTAGCGTGCGGCCGTGGACGAATTCCTTGCGTCTTTTTGGCGGCGGCCGCGTCTGTCTGGTCGAGAAGGGCTGACGGTCAGCCCTTGGGAAAGAGACAGACGGGGGATCCCGCCATGACCGCTGAAGACACCACCGCCCGGGTCGTAACGGGCGTGCAACAGCATCCACCGGGCACCTGCTGCGCCGGCCGGCCAGACTGTTGTGCGGACAAGCCCGCCTGCTGCACCACACCGCCCGACGACGGGAAGCCCGGGACGGCCGGCAACAAGCCGTGTACCTGCGTCTGCCCGTCCTAGCCCGAACGCCGAGGCCGTCCGATGCCGAGCCAGCCTTCCACGGAGGCGGTGTGGTCACTCCTGAGTGCGGACCTGCGGCGGTTCATCCGCAGCCGTGTTTCAGACGACCACGTTGCCGACGACCTGCTCCAAGAATCGTTCGTGCGGGTCCACCGCAGCATTGGGACGCTCCAGGAGACGGATCGGCTGGCGGCGTGGGTGTACCGGATCGCCCGGAACGTGATTATCGACCACCGCCGCCGGGCGGCGAACCCTGCGGCGGCACTCGGGAACACCGACCCGGTGGCCGAACCCGACGACCGCCTCTGCGGGTTGCGGTGTCAGGGGGCCGGGTGGCTGGACGAGTTGATCCGCTCGCTGCCGGACGGCTACCGCGAGGCCGTGCAGTTGACCGAAATCGAGGGGCACTCCCAACAGGAAGTCGCCGACCGGCTCGGCCTGTCCCTGTCGTGTGCCAAGTCCCGCGTCCAGCGGGGCCGGGCGATGCTGAGGGACGCCCTGGACCGCTGCTGCCGGTTCGAGTTCGACGGGCGTGGCAACCTCATGGACTACGAACCGAGGCCCGACCGGAAGGTGTGTCGGGACTGCGACGGGTAACGGGGACGGGCCGACACCTGGCACCCCCGTAGCCCGAACGACCGGATCATCACTCACCGGGCCGCCGTTGCGGCGGCCCCGACACCGAACGAGGAGATTACGATGACTGACATCACCCAGGCCGTGAAGGCCAAGTACGGCTCCATCGCCACCAGCGGGCTGTCGAGCGACCACGACGGCGTCCGGGCCGTGGCCGAGGCGTTCGGGTACACTGGGGACGAACTCGCCTCCATCCCCGCCGAGGCCAACATGGGTCTGTCCTGCGGTAACCCGACCGCGACGGCCAACCTCAAGCCCGGCGAGGTGGTCGTGGACCTGGGCTGCGGCGGCGGGCTGGACGTGCTGCTGGCGGCGAAGAAGGTCGGCCCGACCGGGAAGGCCGTCGGCATCGACATGACGCCGACGATGCTCGAACTGGCCCGCCGCAACGCGGCGAAGGCCGGGGCCGCCAACGCCGAGTTCCACCACGCCACCATCGACAAACTCCCACTACCGGATGCCTCCGCGGACTGCGTCATTAGCAACTGCGTCATCAACCTCGCCCCGGACAAGAAAGCTGTCTTCCGCGAGGTAGCCCGCGTGTTGAAGCCCGGTGGCAGATTGGCCGTAAGCGACATCGCCCTGAAGCAACCGCTGCCCCCCGAGGTGGCAGGCGACCTGATGGCGTACATCGGCTGCATCGCCGGGGCAATCTCGTTCGAGGAGTACCGGCGTGGCTTGACCGAAGCCGGCTTCGCCCACGCCGAGATCATCGACTCGGGGGCCGACCTGAACGCCTACACGAAGGTGTTCGACCAGGCCGGCTGCTGCTCGACCGCCCCGGTCGAGGCGACGGGCGGGCTGCCGGTCGTGGACGCCGGCTGCTGCGGCTCGCACGTCTCGGCCCCTGCTGCCGGCGACGAGCAATTTCACCAGCGGCTGACCGAAACGCTGGCGAGGTTCAACGTCAACGACTACGCGGCGAGCGTCCGCGTCTTCGCGGTCAAACCCACAT
Organism: Gemmataceae bacterium; assembly: GCA_947474875.1. GTDB lineage: Bacteria > Planctomycetota > Planctomycetia > Gemmatales > Gemmataceae > JALHQU01. The sequence continues at coordinate 2,992 of CANJKY010000192.1, read as the reverse complement.
AGCTCGGGCGTCGGCCGGCCCGGTGAGCGCCCGCGGCAGTTCAGCGGGCGCTAACCATTCGTTAAGTTTGCGGTACGAGAATTTTTGACCGGGTTCAGCAATTCACAAGCCGCCGTGTCCAGTCCGTCCAAAGCCCCGCAACACCAGCCGTCCGTTTCCGACTCGATCCGACCGACGTGCTCCGCAGGGCCGCCGGCTTCATGACCCGGGTCCGCCACATCTAACGCGGCAGCGGCCGCGCTTTGAGCGGCAGGGCGTACCTCTCGGACCAGGTCTTGGAACACTACTTCTCCGCGTGACAGGGAGAGCCAACTCGGTTAAACAGGCGTGAAGGCGACCCATGACCCATCGGATATGACTATACCGCAGCACCACTTCAACCTCGCTCCGCTATCGCGGGCCGTCGATGCCCTACGCGACGCCCTTGCCCAGCCCAAGAATCCCCGCACGCGGGACGCGGCCGTCCGAAGGTTCGACCATAGTTTTGAGGTGGCTTGGATGACCCGCCGACGTTTCATGGCCGCCGAGTCGGCCGTGTGTGCATTGAGCATCAAGGAACTCTTCCGACAAGCGGGGATGCAGGAGATCATCACCGATGTCGAGGCGTGGTTCGCGTACCTCAAAGGCCGCGACTCGACCTCAGGCGCTTCCGACGAGAGGGGTGCCGAAGAGGCTTACCGATTGGCGGCCGGTTTTCTGGCCGATGCCCAGGCACTGCTCGACGAGCTGAGAAGACGCACCGGCGGTGACAGTCTCGCTGACTGACGAGCAGCTCCGGCTGGTCCGGGGCATCCTGGACGCCGTCGTGCCGGGGGCCGAGCGGCTCGTCTTCGGGTCGCGCCTGGGCCGCTCTCACCACCCGTACTCCGACCTCGACATCGGCATCTTGGGCGAAGGTCCGCTGCCCCTCTCGCTGCTTTCGGCCCTGGATGAATTGTTCGCCGAGTCCGACCTGCCCTTCCGGGTCGATGTAGTCGATCTGCACCGTGTCCCGGCCGAGTTCCGCCGACTGGTCCTCGCTAACCACGTCAGGATTTGAGGCCACACGGCCGAGCATATGCCGTCCCACAGAATTCCGCCCTGTGCCTACCCCTCCTACTTGGTCTTCAGCGTTCCGTTCACCGGGGCAGGTTCGGACTCCTGGCCCTACAAGGTTTGCCTTTCGCCGTGATGGGTACGATCCGCAACACACGGCCTTCTGACGGGCACGCCTAAAGCCGCCGCCGGGCCGCTCAAGCTGCCAAGGCCGCTTTCCTGAAGGAAGCCTTCGGCCTTTCGCTTGCCCGGTGCGCTGACGCCCCGGCCTACCGCGGCTTTGGTACGGGTGCCATCAGGCCGCGGTGGTCGCGGCCGGTGAACCAAAAAGCGAAAGGAACCAACCCATGACGACCAGCAAGAAGACCGACGCCCCGAGCAAAGGACCGACCCACATCGCCTACCAGGTCCGCGACCGCGACGGACAGAAGGGGTTCTGGACCCGCATCGGCAGTGCCTGGCCGCACGCCGACGGCAACGGCTTCAACATCCAGATCGAGGTCGTCCCGCTCGACGGCCGGATCACCCTCCGCGTCGCCACCGAGAAGAAGGACTAACCCGCACCGGGCGGGGCTGCGGCCCCGCCCGCTCGGACCCACTCAACCGAAAGGAAACACCGCATGCATTACGACACCGACCGCTTTACCCTCCATTCACGCTTCCTCGACCTGACCGACCAGCTTTCCAGCGGCATCGATCCCGACTTCGATGTCGCCCAGGACGACTTGGAGCGTGAGTTTCAGGAACTCCGCCTTCATCTCGGCCGGATCGAATAGGGAGGCCGTCATGAAACTTCTCATCGATCACATCGCCCACCACCGCAACGGCATCTGCGGCGCACCGTTCTACCCCGTGATCTTCCGCGACCCCGACGAGGGTCGAATGCTCGGAGTGGTCTTCGAGACCGACCACCACGTCGCGGTCTTCAACCTCGACAAGCTGGCACTGGGCAACGTCGCATTCGGCATCAACTCCTGGCGGGGCGACCAGTACGAGCCGCACCTCAGACGGGCGATTGCCGCCTGGCAGCAGGAGGCGTGACTATGGCCCAGAAACTGACCCTCAACCTTGCCGACATCCTGGAACGAAAGTACCCGTCCGGGTTCCACGTCCCCGCCGACATCGACCTTGGCACCTTCCTGGAATTCGCCGACGACGACTGGGACCACTGCCTCGATCTCGACGCCCACCTGGAAGCCGAAGACAGCGTCGCCCTGGTGTGGTCCGTAAGCGACGTACTGGCTCGCAGGCCCGACCTGACGGCCGAGCAAGCATGGACGGTTCTTGTCACCGCCCGTGACGATTTCCGGCGGGACGAGTGCCATCTCGACTTCATCGAGGCGACCGCCAACGGCGTGTTTCCCGTTGGACCCCTGGCGAAGGAACTGCTCTGCCGCCGGGTCAAGTCATTGCTGACTGCGGCTGAAAATCTGCCGGACTCCGGGCTGACGGACCCCGGCGGATTCAGCAGCCTTGCAAGCCGAATCGAAGACCTGGAGAAGACGATCGCTGCCAAAGGAGACGAACCATGAACGCAACGACCCACAACAACTCGAAAGGAGACCCTATGACCCAATCCACCCTGATCGCCAACCCTTTCTTCGCCGGGCGAATGAAGCGGGCCGCAACGAGGAACGAGGCGTGTGACCGGCCCGTCTACGCCCGCCTGCCCCAATCCCCGCGCAACGGCAGCCCCGTTCCGCACCTGACCAGCCTCTACCACTTCCATCGCGCCGGCGACTACGGCAACCGGGCCTACCCCGGTAACTGCGGCGGCAACCTCATCAAGGATCTGCTGACCTACTTCGAGCCGGGTCTCGTCTTCGACCCGATGAGCGGGTCGGGCACCTGCGCGGACGTGTGCGAAGAGATGGGTGTACCGTGCGTGTCGTTCGACATCCACACCGGGTTCGACGCCTGCAACGCGGCCGAGTTCCCCGGTCCCGAGACGTTCGAC
>CANJKY010000191.1 GCA_947474875.1 Gemmataceae bacterium | reverse complement strand
TACGAGCGGGCCAGGAACCGGCTCATGATCGTCGTCCCGGTCGCCGTCGTCCTCATCTTCGTCCTGCTCTACTTCACCTACCACAACCTGGTGGACGCCCTGCGGGTGTTCACCGGCGTCCCGTTCGGCTGGGTCGGCGGCATCTTCGCGCTCTGGCTCCGCGACATGCCCCTCTCCATCTCGGCCATCATCGGGTTCATCGCCCTGTCCGGCGTCGCGGTCCTCGACGACATGATCCTCGTGTCTTACGTGCGGCAACTCCGCCAGCAGGGGGTGCCGGTGCGGGACGCGGTGCGGCTCGCCTCCCTCACCCGGCTCCGGCCGGTGCTGATGACAACACTGGTGGCGGCGCTCGGGTTTCTGCCGATGGCCCTCTCGACCGGCCAGGGGGCGGAGGTGCAGCGGCCGCTCGCCACGGTGGTCATCGGCGGGGTGATCGGGGCGATGGTCGTGTCGCTTCTGGTCCTCCGCGTTCTGTACCTGTTCTTCGACGCGGTCGGCCACGCCCTGCACTGGACACTCACCCGGGCGTTCCGGGTGAGCGACGAAACGGCGCGAAGCCTCCTCGGCCTCGACGCCCAAGCCCTCGACGACGAGGCAGCCGGCGGCGGGCGGAGCGGTTCCGCTGCCGAGCCGGTCCCACTATCCCAGGTGTGAAGGAGACGACAGTGAGGCGATTCTTCTTGCGAGGTAGCCCCGCGCTCGCCCTGCTTGCCACGTTTACCGTCCTCGCGGCCGGGTGCGGCCAGTCCTCCACGACGACGGGGGACGCAAAGGGTTCGGACAAGACGGTCGCTAAAGGTGGCGACAAGGCGGAGCCGGCGGGCGACCACGGCGGCTGGTGGTGCGACGAACACGGCCTGCCGGAGGAGGTGTGCGACCTGTGCAGCAAGAAGTACCGGACGGCGGAGAAGGCGAAAGGCAACTGGTGCGAGCACGAGCGAGTGAAGTCGAGCTGTTTCAAGTGCAACCCTGGCCTGCGGGAGAAATACGCCGCCGAGTACAAGGCGAAGTTCGGCAAGGAGCCGCCGCCCATCGAGGGGGATGAGAAGTCGGAGAAGAAGTGACCCGGGCGGGCGGAGCGGACAACACCGCCGCTCCGCCCGTTTGCGGATCCAAGGCACGCCGTTAAACCGTGTTCGTATTGACCGCGGAGTCGGCCGGCCGATAATACTCTGGCCGAGGGTGCGTTCTCATGCTGGTCCGGTTGTTGCTCGTGGTGCTGATGCTGGCGGGGCCTTCCCCCGCCGGGGCTTGCACCTGCGCGGCATCGGCTCCTGTCCCGGAGCCGACCTCGACCGACAACGCTCCGCCCCCGCCCGCCTCCGAATCGGGCTGCTCGAAGTGCCGGGCGAAGGCGGCATCGGCCGCCGACCGCCTGGTGGCGGCGTTCACCACCCACACCTGCGATCACCACTTCGACGGGCACCACCACCCGGATCCGGGTGACAAGCAGCACGACCAGCACTGTCCGGCCGTAAACCCGTCCCCGGTCGTGGCCGCCGTTTCGCCCGCCCCGGACCTGCCCACGGCCGAATCCGCGACGATCGCGGTCCCGTTTGACGCGATCGTACCCGGCCCCGTCCGCGTTCGGCACGACCGCGACGAGTACCGCCACTTTGGTGCGCCGCCCCTCTACATCTCGCTGTTGACCCTTCGGAATTAAGCCCCACTCGGGGTAATCACACCGACCCGCAGTCTTCCTGCGCCGGTCGTCTGCCGTTTCGTATCCCCGTTTACCGCACGCAGGTTCGCGATCCGGCGCTGCCGCGCCAGTGAGGTCGTTTATGTGGCTCAAGCGCGTCGTCACGCCACTGGTCACGGTGGCGGTCGTGGGGGCAGCCGGGTTTGCCGCCTACCGCACCCAGGACCGGTGGATGCCGTACGTGTTCCCGGTCAAGGGTGCCAAGCCCGAGGGCGAGCACGCCGAGGGCGGCAAGGCCGAGGAGCACGCGGCCAAGGCGGTGGACCGGGTGAAGTTGTCCGCGCAGGCCCAGAAAAACCTGGGTCTGGACGTGGACACGCTCACCCCGCAGGAGTATTGGCGGACCCTGCTCATCCCGGGCGTGGTGGTAGACCGGCCCGGCGAGAGCGACCGGGGTGTCACCTCGAAGGTGGCCGGCGTCATCCTCGCCATCAAGGCCAGACCCGGCACCACGGTCAAGTCCGGCGACCCGCTGTTCACCATCCAACTCGCCAGCGAGTTCCTCCAGAGTGCCCAGACGGACCTGGTGAAGACGACAAAGGAGCTTGAGTTTGCCACCCTGGAGCGGGAGCGGATCGCGAACCTCGTCAAGAAGGGCACCACGGCCGAGGCTGAGCTGCTCAAGCAGCAGAGCGTGGTGGACCGGCTGGCCACGCAACTAGGCGGCTACCGCCGCCAACTCCAGGTCTTCGGCCTCACCCTCGAACAGGTGAGACAGGTCGAGAAGGGCGACCCGATCACTGAGGTGACGGTCGTCGCCCCGGGGGACGCCACCACCACCGTTCCCGTGCGAAGTGCCGCCGCACCGGCTGTCCCCGCCCAAGCCGCCGCCGCACTCGCCCCCGTGCCGTCCCTGGCAAACGCCGGGAAGGAAAGCCCGCCGCCGCCGCTGCTCTTCGAGGTGCAGGAGCTGAAGGTGAACCTGGGCGAGCAGGTGCAGGCCGGCCAGACGCTGTGCCTGCTCGCCAACCACCAGCGGCTGTTCGTCGAGGGCCGGGCGTTCAAGTCCGAGGCAGACGCGCTGGCCGAGGCGGCCGAGAAGAAGACCCAGATCCGCACCGTGTTCGCCGACGAGAAGCCCGGGGCGTGGTCGCCGCAGGAGCCGCTGACCATCCACCACCTGTCCAACCAGGTGGACCCGGGGACGCGGACGTTCGCCTTCTACCTGCCCCTGGACAACCAGCCGAAGTCGTTCGAGCGGGACGGGAAGACGCACTTCGTGTGGCGGTACCGGCCGGGCCAGCGGGTGCAGATCCGCCTGCCCGTCGAGAAGCTCGTCACCCTCGCCCCGGACGGGAAGACCGAGCTCTTGCCGTTCGTCCTGCCGGCCGGGGCCGTCACCCGCGAGGGCGGGGAGGCGTTCGTGTTCGTCCAGACCGGGGACGTGTTCGTCCGGAAACCGGTGCGGGTGCTCTACGCCGACCGCGCGGACGCGGTGGTCGCCAACGACGGCAGCGTGACCGAGGCCGAGTTCGTGGTGAAGAACCAGGCGGCCGCGTTGAACCGCGCCGTCAAGGCCCAGGCGGCCGGTGGCGGGGGCGGCGACCCCCACGCCGGCCACTCCCACGACTAACCCGAGCGGAGACACCGTCCCATGCTGAATGCGCTCATCAAGTTCTCCCTCCGCCACCGCCCGCTCGTGGTCGTCGCGTGCCTGGTCGCACTCGGGTACGGCACGTTCCTCGCCGCCCGCATGCCGATCGACGTGTTCCCGGACCTCGACCGCCCGCGGGTGGTGGTGATGACCGAGTGCCCCGGCCTCGCCCCGGAGGAGGTCGAGACGCTCGTCACCTACCCGCTCGAATCGGCCCTGCTCGGAGCGACCGGGGTGCAGGACGTGCGGAGCCAGTCCGGGTTCGGCCTGTCGGTCGTCTACGTCGAGTTCGGCTGGGCGGTGGACATCCGCACGGCCCGGCAGACGGTGCAGGAGCGGCTGACGACCGTCTCCGGCGACCTGCCCGAGGGGGTCCGCCCGCAGATGGCCCCGATCAGCTCGATCATGGGCCAGATCGTCATCGCCGGCATGCGGCGGCAGCCCGGCCCGAAGGGCGGGGAGCTGGCGGCCGTTTCGGGCACGTCGTACTTCGCCGAACGGGTGACGGCCGCGACCGGCGGCGAGCCGGCGCTGTTTGCCTGGAAGCCGACCGAGCGGCGAAACCCGGCGGGCTGGGAGGCGGTCCCGGTCAGCGGGGTGGTCTGGCAGCCGCCCGCGGCCGACGGCTCCCAGGCCGTCCGGGCGACCGTCGGAGGGCAGTCCCGCGAGGTCGTCTTCGCGTCCGAGACCCAGCGGCAGCTCTCGCTTCGCACCCTAGCCGACTGGGTCGTCCGGCCGCGGCTGCTCAAGATCACCGGCATCGCCCAGGTGATCACGATGGGCGGCGGGCGCAAGCAGTACCAGGTGCTGGTGGACCCGGTGAAGCTCACCGAGTACGGGGTCACCCTCCAGGACGTGGAGTCGGCGCTTAGGGCGAACAACGTGAACCACACCGGCGGCTACTCGGTGGCCGGCGGGACCGAAACGCCCATCCGCGTCATCGGCCGGCTCGGGCCGGAGCCGGAGCAGGTGGTCGCCGACCTCAACCTGATCACCGTCCGCCCGCCGGACAAGCACGAGCCGGGCAAGGCGCTCGGCCGGCCAGTGCTGCTCAAGGACGTGGCCCGGGTGGCCGAGGGGGCGCAGATCAAGCGGGGCGACTCGAGCATTAACGGCTTTCCGGCGGTCGCCCTCACCATCTCCAAGCAGCCGCACGTGGACACGCGGGCGCTGACCGACGCGGTGAAAGAGGCGCTCCGGGAGGCCGAGGGGTCGCTCCCGCCGGACGTGGTGGTCGAGACGGACCTGTACCAGACCCGCGACTTCATCGACCGCGGGGTTTACAACGTCGGCGAGGCGCTCGTCGTCGGGGCCGTGCTGGTCCTCATCATCCTGTTCCTGTTCCTGATGAACGTGCGCACCACGTTCATCTCGCTCACCGCCATCCCCCTCTCGCTCGCGCTCACCGTGCTGGTGTTCAAGCTGGTCGGCGTGATCACCGGGGTGGAGCTGTCGATCAACGTGATGACGCTCGGCGGGATCGCGGTGGCGATGGGCGAGCTGGTCGATGACGCCATCGTGGACGTGGAGAACATCTACCGAAGGCTCGGCGAGAACGGCCAGGCGTCGCACCCGCGCTCGACGCTCCGGGTGATCTACGAGGCGAGCGTCGAGATCCGGTCGGCCATCGTCTTCGGGACCGCGCTGGTCATCCTGGTGTTCCTCCCGCTGTTCGCCCTGAGCGGCATCGAGGGGCGGCTGTTCGCCCCGCTCGGGGTGGCCTACATCGTGTCGATCCTGGCGTCGCTGGTCGTGTCCATCTGCGTCACCCCGGTCCTGTCCTTCTACCTGCTCGGCCGGTCAAAGAGCGCCGCGCACCACGGCGACGGGCTGCTGCTGCGCGTGCTGAAGTGGCTCGGGGCGATCCTCATCCGGTTCAGCATCCGCCACCAGGTGCTCATCCAGTGCGGCACCTGGCTGATGGTCGGCTACTGCGCCTGGCGGCTGACCACCATCGGGGCCGACTTCCTGCCGGCGTTCGACGAGGGCACCGTCCAGGTGAACGTCACGCTGCCGTCGGGGGCGTCGCTCGACGCCTCGAACCAGGCGTCGGCGCTCGTGGACGCGAAGCTGCGGTCGCTCCAGAAGACGCCCACAAACCCGGACGGCGAGGTGCTCGCCTTCCTCCGCCGGACCGGCCGGGCGGAACTCGACGAGCACGCCGAGCCGCCAAACGCGAACGAGTTCTTCGTCGTCATCAACCCCGAGAGCGGGAAGTCGCGCAAGGAGATCATCTCCTCGCTCCAGAAGGAGGTGAAGGAGGAGGTGCCGGGGGTGGACGTGGAGGTCGAGCAGCCGCTCGCCCACCTCATCAGCCACATGATCTCGGGTAGCACGGCGCAGATCGCCATCAAGCTCTACGGCGATGACCTGGACACGCTGGAGAAGCTGGCGAACCAGATCAAGGGGTCCATCGCGGGCGTGCGAGGCGTCAGCTCCCTCGCCGTCGAGCCGATGCGGAAGGTGGACGAGGTCCACGTCAAGCTGAAGCCGGAAGCACTCGCCTACTTCGGGGTGGACCGGGCGTATGTCGGCAACTTCGTCCAGGTGGCGCTCAACGGGGAGGTCGTCTCCCAGGTGGTCGAGGGCCAGCGGCGGTTCGACCTGCTCGTCCGGCTCGAAGAGCCGTACCGGGCGGACGTGGCGAACGTCGGCGAGCTGCGGCTCGACCTGCCCGGCGGTCGGGAGCAGGTGCGGCTGAAGGACCTGGCCGACATCACCCCGCCGACCGGCGGGGACGCCGGGGCGAACCAGGTGAAGCGGGACAACGTGCGGCGGCGGATCGTCATCCGGTGTAACGCGCTCGGCCGCGACCTCGCGTCCGTGGTGGGCGACATCGAGCGGGTGGTGAAGTCGGACGTGCCGATGCCGGAGGGCTACTTCGTCGAGTACGGCGGGCAGTTCCAGAGCCAGCAGGCGGCCACCCGCTTGATCGGCATCCTGTCGGCCGTGTCGGTCGTCGGCATGTTCTTCGTCCTCTACATGCTCTTCCCGTCCGGTCGGATCGTGGCGCAGATCCTGATCGCCGTGCCGACCGCGTTCGTCGGCGGGGTGCTTGCCCTCGTCATCTCCGGGCAGACGCTCACGGTGGCAAGCCTGGTCGGGTTCATCTCGCTCGGCGGCATCGCCGCCCGGAACGGCATCCTGCTCGTCACCCACTACCTGCACCTGATGCGGCACGAGGGGGAGCAGTTCGACGAGAAGATGGTGCTGCGCGGCAGCCTGGAGCGGCTCTCGCCGGTGCTCATGACCGCGCTCACCGCCGGCATCGCTCTCATCCCGCTGGTGGTCGTCGGGCAGGAGCCGGGGCGGGAGATCCTCTACCCGGTGGCGACCGTCATCCTCGGCGGGCTCGTCACCTCGACGTTTTGCGAGTTCCTCATCCGCCCCGGCCTGTTCCTGCGGTTCAGCGGGAAGGACGCGGTCCGGCTGGCGAAAGCCGACGAGGCGGAAGACGGCTTGGACGAGGAGCCGCACCCCGTCCCGCTGCAAGTCGCCCGGGAGGGAGGGGCATGACGACCGAGCGGCGGCGGCACCCGCGACAGGCGGCCAACCGGAGCGTGCGGGCCGAGTGCCGGGTCGGTTCGCACGGGCTGGGCCCGGACATCGGGGCGGTGCTGTTCGACGTGTCCGAAGGCGGGCTGCGGC
>CANJKY010000190.1 GCA_947474875.1 Gemmataceae bacterium | reverse complement strand
GCTGGGGGTGGTGGCCGGGGCGGGTCTCCGCCACCCCGGAACAGATCGCCGCCGGCTGGCCGACGGTCGAGCAGTTCTACGGCATGCTGTACCTGACGTACCGCATCGACCCGACGCACGACCGGGCGTACCGCACCATGCTGGCCGAGTGCCGCAGCCGCGACATCCCGGTGTCACTGGTGCGGATGCCGGAGTCGGACCGGTTCCGGTCGCTGCACACCCCGCCCGCCGACGCTCTCGCCGAGGCGTACCTGACGAACCTGCTGGCCGAGTTCCCGGTGCCGGTGGTCGACGGCCGCACGTGGGCCGACCCCGCCCACCTGCCGGACGGGTTTCACCTCACCCGTGACGGGGCGACCGCCTTCACCCGCCGGTTCGCGGCGGCTACAACCAACAGCACGCCTCCCGCCGCCGCGAGCCGCCCGTGAAGATCCCGCACGTCCAACTCGTCCGCCAGACCGCCGTGCAGCCGGCCATCGCCGACGTGTACGCCGAGGCCCGCCACGCCTGGGCGACGTCCAAACTGGCCGCCCGCATCAAGCCGGGCATGAGCGTCGCCGTCGGGTGCGGCAGCCGCGGCATCAAGCACCACGGCACGCTGGCGAAGGCGACGGTGGACGCGCTCAAGGATCTCGGGGCCAAGCCGTTCGTGGTGGCGGCGATGGGGTCGCACGGCGGGGCCACCGCGGACGGCCAGCGGAGCCTGCTGGCGCACTACCAGATCGACGAGCAGCACCTGGGCGTGCCGGTGAAGACGGACATGGACGTGACCCAGGTGGGCACGAACAGTTGGGGCGAGCCGGTGTGGTGGGACCGCAACGCGCTCGGCGCCGACGGTGTAGTCACCGTGTCGCGGATCAAGCCGCACACCGATTTCCGCGGGGACTTCGAGAGCGGTATCCTGAAGATGCTGGTGATCGGCCTGGGCAAGCGGCACGGCGCCGACCAGCACCACCGGTACGGCGTCCGCGGGCTGAAGGACATGATGCCGGAGACGGCGAAGGTGCTGCTGGAGAAGACGAAGTTCCTCGGGGGGCTGGCGATCCTGGAGAACGCCAGGGAGCAGACAGCGAAGCTGGAGGTGGTGGACCGCGACCACCTGATGACCCGCGAGCCGCAACTGCTGAAAGAGGCGTTCGCCCTGCTCGGCCGCATCCCGTTCAAGCAGCTCGACTGCCTGGTGGTCGGCGAGTGCGGGAAGAACTACAGCGGGGCGGGCATCGACCCGAACGTGGTCGGCCGGCTGCTCATCGAGGCCCACCCGCACCTGGAAACCAACACCCCCAGCATCACCCGCATGTGCTGCCTGGACATCTCCCCGGACTCCGACGGCAACGGCACCGGCATCGGCATCGCCGACCTGACCACCAGCCGGGCGCTCAAGGCCATCTGGAGCCGGCCGTTCGAGATGAACAACCTGACCGCCCGGTTCCTGTGGCGGAGCAAACTGCCGATCGGGTTCGGCACCGACCGCGAGTGCGTGGCCGCCGGGGTGGACACCTGCTGGCAGCCGAACTTCGACGCGATCCGTTTCGCCGTCATCCCCAACACGCTCGAAGTGGCCGACCTGTGGGTGAGCCAGCCACTGGCGGAGGAGGCGAAAACGCTACCCGACCTGGAGGTGATCGGCAACCCCCGCCCGCTGCCGTTCGACGAGTCCGGCACGCTCATCCAAGAAGAGCTGTTCCCCGAGTGCGTGCGGGCTTTGCGGAAGCGGGGCAAGCACTGACCGCTGGGCGGTTGCCCTCGACAGCCGCAATTCCGGTTGCTATCCCCGCCGGCGGAATCGGGGAATCCGTTCGCCTATCTCGGGGGGAGGCGCCATGCGACGGGCGATCGCGGTGCTGGTGTGCGCCGCCGGCGGGCTGGCCGGAACCGGCTGTAACAGCCTGAAGTACGAGCAGAAGACGCCGGACGGCGGGGTGATCGCGTTCAAGGTGAAGGACCGGGACGCCGCCCTGGCCAAGCTGAAGCAGGATTACGGGGACGTGGACATCGAGGCCGAGTACGACCCGAAGGCGAACACCCCGGGCAAGCCGTTCGACCCGTCCGCCCCGGTGAAGCCGAGCGAGCGGCTGGCGGCGAGCGGCGGCCTCGGGTCGCTGGTGGCCGGGACGGACGACGGGGTGATGCACATCAAGTTCACCAGGAAGCCGACCACCCCGGCCGGGCTGCCGCCGGCCCCGGCGGACGACGGGCTGGTGCAGGCCGGGTACACGCGGCCGACGGCCGGCGGACCGGCGAAGAAGGGCGGGTCGGCTCTGCCCCCGCCGGACATGACCGGCATGCCGGGGCACTGACGGACCGGCTACCATAGCCTCATGATCTCTCCCGAACGGCTGGACCTGATGCAGCGGGGGTGGGTCGGCCTGCTCCGCCCGTTCGGGGTGGAGCCGGCCGCCGCGTACCCGCCGTTCGACCGGCTGGCGGCGGCCCACGCCGAGCCGCACCGCCACTACCACACGCTCGAACACGTCGGCGAGGTGCTGCGGGTGGCCGGGCGGTTGGGCGGCGGGCCGGCCGTGTCGCTCGCGGCGTGGTTTCACGACGCCGTGTACGACCCGAAGGCGCACGACAACGAGGCCCGCAGTGCCGAACTGGCCGAGCGGGAACTGACCACTCTCGGGTTGCCGGCCGACGTGGTGGCAAAAGTGGCGGATCTGGTCCGGTCGACGGCACACTTCGCGTCGGAGTCGTTCCACGGGTCAGATTTTGACACTCTGCACGACGCCGACCTGGCCATCCTGGCGGCAGCGGAACCGCGATACCGAAGGTACGCCGACGACGTGCGGCGGGAGTACGTCTGGGTGCCGGAGGCGGACTATCGGGCCGGGCGGACGAAAGTGCTGGAAGCGTTCCTGGCCCGAGAGCGGATCTTTCGCACGCCGGTGATGTTCGAGGACGGGGAAGAAGCCGCCCGCCGGAACCTGCGGGCGGAGGTCGAGCGGCTGGCAGGGTGATGGCCGTCCGGCCGCTCCGCGTCGATTGTCACTTCGTCGGCACCAGTTCCACCCGCCCGCGGGTGTCCCAGGCCACCGCCCACGCCGCCCGCTTGCAGTCCGCCTCGTCGGTCAGCTTCACCGGCCGCCTCACCTTGTCCGCGTCCGCTGCCGGTTCGCCGAACAGCCGCTCGCGGATCACCACCCCGGGGAAGTACGAGGTGAGCATGGTCATCATCAGCAGGCTGAACACCAGCAGGCCCATGAACAGGCCGACGGTGAAGTGCAGCAGGTACCCGCCGATGACGATCCACGGCCGCAGCCGCGTCCACACCAGGAACGGCAGGCCGATTTCCACCACCAGGGTGAGCAGCACCCCGCCGGCGGCCGCCGCCGAGTACAGCGGGCGGGAGGAGAACACCCCCCGCATGAGCGCCTGGTACCACTCGAAGTGGATCATGGTGAACTCGGGGTTCACGAACGTCTGCCAGATGGCGTCCGCGCTCCACCACGACCCGCCCTTCAGCTTGGACAGGCCGGCGGCCATGTAGATGAAGCAGAAGTGGACCTGTAGCGCCCGCTGGGCGAACCCGGACGACGGGGACGGCGGGGGGGCGGCCAGGAACGCGGCCGTCGGGGCGTCGATGCCGCCGCTCCGCCTCAGGCTGGCCCGCACCGCCCGGTACCGGGCGATCACCCGGTCGAGCGACAGGGCGGCCCCGCTGTTCGCCACCATCAGGTAGATGAGCAGGATGTTCATCATCGTGTCCTGCCCGAACAGCACCTGCGGGTTGCGGTGGATGAACGACGCGGCCGCCAGCCAGGTGAGCACGGACGTGACGCGGGTGAACAAGCCGAGGGTGAACATGACCATGACGAGCAGGATGGCGGCGTGCGCCACCCGCATCTCGGCCGGCTCGAACACGTGGTACCACAGGGAGAAGGTGGTCTGGCCGAACCGGTCGGCGTACCGCCGCTCGAACCCCCAGTACTCCAGGTAGTCGATCGCCTTCTCCCGCTCGGCCGCCAGCGGCCCGCCGGCGGCGTGGTCGGCCAGGAACCGCAGCAGGGTGTTCCGCGCCGGCGGCTCCAGCCAGAACAGGTACTGGGCCACCGCCCGGCGGTCGGCCGCCCGGCCGTCGCCGGCCGGCAGGGTGGCGTGGAACGCCTCCAGGTCGCGGGCGAACGCCTTCAGCTGGTCCGCGGTCATCAGGTCGAACGGCTCCGGCACCGACTCCCGCTTGTCCCGCGGGATCTCCTTGGTGAGCGCCTTCAGGGTGTTCGCCCGCACCGCCGGGTCCGGGCTCAGGTCGTGCGCGTACTGCACCCCCAGCTGGGCGATGCCGAACTGCAGCCCGGACGCGGGGTAGTCCGGGTGGTCGGTCGGGTGGAACACCCCCTCGGTGTCGATCAGCCGCACCGCCCGCCGCAACTCCGCGCGGTCGGTCGGCAGCGCCCGCAGCCACCCGGCCACCGCCTTCCGCGGCCCTTCGGCGTCCGGCATGATGGCCGACGGAACCACCTCCTCGTGCTCCCAGGCGAACGACGGGGAGCGGCTCGGCAGCTCCGTCCGCGAGCGGTTGGCGGTCGCCAGGTCGTACCACGCGTCCTTGCCGAAGAACGCGGTCAGGTCGAACGAGTACACCAGGTGGACGTACACCACCACGCACCCGGTGATGATGCGGAGGAACGCCATGGTGGTCGGGTCGGCCGGGGCGAACCAGAACCGCACCCACCGCCGCCACACTTCGGCCGGGAACGAGGTCCGGGGCGTCGCGGTCATTCCTTGCCCTCCCACTGGAAGAAGAACGCCTTGTCGTTCCCGGTGGCGTACCGGGACATGTAGTCCTGCCACGACTTCTGGTCCCGGCCGGCGGCCGGCACGTACTCCACCGGCAGCAGCCAGTACAGCAGCGGGTCGTTCGGGTTGGTCAGCTCGCCGTCCGGGTCGTACTCGCCGACGTAGTACGGGTGGTAGGTGGACGGGTGGTACGGGCTGAGCAGGCCCATCTTCCGCGGCGGCTGGCCGGGGTGGTACTGCACGTCCAGCGGGTTGTCGTACCCGAGGAACTGGTTCGGGCTGAGCACCCGGTGCTCCACCCGGAACATCTTCACCCGGGTGACGGTGTACTGCACCGTCGTCCCGTCCGCCCGCTTCCGCGGGCCGGTGTACACCCGCGCCACGTGCCGGGCGTACGACGGGAACAGCTGGCGGCGGATGTGCGGCAGCGGCACCCGGTACTGGCTCAGGTCGATCTCGTTCCCGTACCCGACCGCCCCGGGCACCGGCACCCCGAGCAGCCCGAGCTGGTTGTCCCGCCGCCGCTGCACCGCGTTCGCCTTCTCCACGCTCGCCCCGGTCACCCCGCCGGGCGGCGCCTGCGACACCAGCTCGGTGAGCGACAGCCGGCGGTAGTACGTCATCCCCAGCGGGTCGCGGTACTGGGTGGTCCGCTGCGGCATGTTCACCCACTCGGCCGTCTTCACCTTCACCGGCCGGCCGTCCGCCGTCCGCTTCACCTCCCCGGTCTTCTCGTCCTTGTCGTCCTCGTCCGTCTGGTACTCGATGTACAAGAACAGGTGGCTGGCCGGGCCGGGGTCCGGGGAGTAGAAGTGGTACGCGTTGATCAGGTACAGGAACCGCGAGTAGTCGGAGTACAGGCGGTTGGCCGCCTGGGTGGACACCCACGGCGGCGGGCTGGAGTACGTCTCCGGCAGGGTGGTGTGGGTGAGCAGCGAGCCGAAGTGGTACAGCACGAACAGCGACAGCACGGCGTACCGCCACCCGGCCGGGGCGAACGCCAGCCCGGCCCCGGCCAGCCCGAGGGTGCCCAGCACCCCGGCCACCAGCCGGCCCGTGTCCCAGTGGGCGGGCAGCCCGGCCACCGCCAGCCAGCCGATGCCGCCGGCCGCCGCCCACGCCCGCCAGTCGTCCGACCGC
Source organism: Gemmataceae bacterium (assembly GCA_947474875.1). GTDB lineage: Bacteria > Planctomycetota > Planctomycetia > Gemmatales > Gemmataceae > JALHQU01. Next base: position 1,074 of record CANJKY010000190.1, on the reverse strand, counting down.
TGGGTGAGGGCGACGGCCGCGGCCAGCGCCCCCCCGGCGACCAGCACCAGGCGGACGGAACTGACCGCCGACGGTCCGCCCTCGCCGGTCAGGCCGAGGGCGGCAGCCACCCCCACCGCGACCGCGGCGGCGGCCAGGGTGCGGAACACGGTGGGGGCGGAAACGGGGGGGACAACGTCAAAGGTGGGGGCCGGCGGCCCGACGGCCTGCGTCATGCTGAGATCCTCCCGGTGGCAGCCGTGTAGAGCGTCACCATACCTGAAATCGACCGCCGGGCGTACCCGACCGGTGGTCGAAAACCGGGCGGCGGGTGGCCGCCTTGTGGCACGCCCCGTGCAACACGCTCATCCTAAACAACGGTCCGGGTGGGGGAAATGTTGATATCTCGATCCGGAATTCCTCTGAACGAACCGCGAGGGTGGAATAACATACATCCCAGACGTACAAAATCCCTCAGTTAGCCCAGATTACTATTGACCGGGTTTCAGACGCCTCATAAACTCCCGGCAGGTTAAGGAAAAAGCCCGCTATTTCCCCTGAATTTCCAGGCTTATCAGCGTTGTGGTGATGGATCACCCCACGACCCAGCGGCGCGGGTCCGCGGTGGGGTGATCTTTACATAAGTGTCACCAGAGTCCGACAACACGGAACGGGAGGACGGGTTCGATGTACACGATGGTCCTGATGATGGCGGTGACTGGCGGCGGCGACGCCACCACGTTCGGCGGCAAGCGGGGCAACTCGTGCAACGGCGGGGTGGTGGTGGCCGCCCCGGCTGGTTGCTATGGCAGCGCCTACGGCGGCTCCTGCTTCGGCAGCGGCGCCGGCAACTCGTGCAACGGCAGCTCGTGCCACGGCGGCCGCGGCGGGTTCCTCGGGCACAAGGGCAACTCGTGCAACGGCGGCGGGTTCCTGGGCGGCAGCGGGTTCCTCGGGCACAAGAACAAGTCGTGCCACGGGGGCGGCAGCTCCTGCCACGGCGCGGTCGTTCCGGCCCCGTCTTGCGGCTGCTGCGGCACCACGGTGGCCGCGGCCCCGATGATGGCTGCTCCCCCGATGATGGCCGCCCCGATC
>CANJKY010000189.1 GCA_947474875.1 Gemmataceae bacterium | reverse complement strand
TGTCGAAGAAGATGTGGCTCGGGGAGTTCTTCCCCGAGGACGCCGACGGGACCGAGTTGGCCCCGGACGGGCGGGTGATCGAGATGCTCAGCGAGCACACCCTGGAGGGGATGCTGGAGGGGTACCTGCTCACCGGCCGGCACGGGTTCTTCAGCACGTACGAGGCGTTCGCCCACGTCATCGGGTCGATGTTCAACCAGCACGCCAAGTGGCTGACCATCTGCAACCACCTGTCGTGGCGGGAGAAGGTGCCGTCCCTGAACCTGCTCATCACCAGCACCGTGTGGCGGCAGGATCACAACGGGTTCACCCACCAGGACCCCGGCTTCCTCGACCTGGTGGTGAACAAGAGCGCGGCCGTCACCCGCATCTACCTGCCGCCGGACGTGAACTCGCTCCTGTCGGTCGCGGACCACTGCCTGCGGAGCGAAAACTACATCAACGTGATCGTGTCCGACAAGCAGAACCACCTCCAGTACCTGGGTATGGAAGAGGCGATCGTCCACTGCACCAAGGGGCTTGGCATCTGGCAGAAGGCGAGTACCGACCAGGGGCACGAGCCGGACGTGGTGATGGCCTGCGCCGGGGACATCCCGACCAAGGAGGCGCTGGCCGCCACGGACCTGCTGCGGCAGGAGTTTCCGGACCTGAAGATCCGGTTCGTGAACGTGGTCGACCTATTCAAACTCCAGCCGGACACCGAGCACCCGCACGGCCTGACCGACCGCGACTTCGACAGCCTGTTCACGACGGACAAGCCGATCATCTTCGCCTTCCACGGCTACCCGTGGCTGATCCACCGGCTGGCGTACCGGCGGACGAACCACCCGAACATGCACGTCCGCGGCTACAAGGAGAAGGGGAACATCAACACCCCGCTCGAACTCGCCATCCAGAACCAGATCGACCGGTTCACCCTGGCGATGGACGTGATCGACCGCGTCCCGCGGCTGAAGGTGGCCGGGGCGCACGCGAAGGAGAAGTTCCGCAACATGCAGATCGCGTGCGCGAACTACGCCTACGAACACGGGGTCGACCAGCCCGAGGCCGCCAACTGGAAGTGGCCGTACTGAGCCGCTGCGTCGCACGCGGCATCCTGCTTCCCACGCCGCGTGCGGCGCAGCGATCCGACCCGATGACCCCTGACCGGGAGTGGCCCCATGGGTGATGCCCCCGCTGCCGGTGACTCGCTCGTCCCGTTGTCGGACGAGCGCGCCGCCCTCGACATCCTGACGAAGTCGCTGTTCGGGCTGTGGGACACGGTGAACAGCCTGACCCGGCTCAGGCCGACGAAACGGGAGCGGTACCGGGTGACCATCTTCGGGTCGGCCCGGGTGACCCCGGACCACTGGGTGTACGGGGCCGTGCGGGACGTGGCCGCCGAACTCACCCGGCTCGGGTGCGACGTCGTCACCGGCGGCGGCCCGGGGCTGATGCAGGCGGCGAACGAGGGGGCGAAGCTGGCCGACCCGGACGGCACGCGGCAGAAGTCGGTCGGCATCCGGGTCGAGTTGCCGTTCGAGCAGGAGGTGAACGCGTTCGTGACCGAGGCGTTCGAGCACAAGACGTTCTTCACCCGGCTGCACCACTTCGTACTCGTGTCCGACGCGTTCATCGTCACCCCCGGCGGGATCGGGACGGTGCTCGAAACGCTGATGGTCTGGCAACTCCTCCAGGTGCGACACCTGCGGGACACCCCGCTGATCCTGGCCGGGCACTTCTGGGACGGGCTGCTCGACTGGACGAGGGCGGTGATGCTCAAGCCGGACATTCCGCTGATCAGCCCCGAGGATCTGACCATCCCGCAGGTGCTGCCGAACGGGCCGGCGATCGTCGCCGCGATCCGCGAGCACCACTCCCGGTGGGCGGCCCGGCAGCACTGACGCCCCGACCACGCACCGCCCCGGAGACTCGTCATGGCCAGCCGGAAGACCGCCCCGAAGGCGGCCCCCAAAGCCGCCCCCAAAGCCGACGCGAAGCAGGATCTGCTCGCCCGGTACGAGTGCGACGGGTTCAAGTTCCCCGACCGCGACTACTACGACCGGCACGTGGTGTTCGATCACGTGGTGCCGATGGCGGCGGCCACCCAGCGGGAGCGGTTCGAGGCGGTCGCCCGCACCCTGCGGGACCTGCTCACCCAGCGGTGGATCAAGACCGCCGACACCTACGACCGGGTGAACCCCAAACAGGTGTACTACCTGTCGATGGAGTTCCTGATCGGCCGGTCGATGCTCAACAACATCGCCAACCTGGGGGTGGAGCAGTTCGTCTGTGAGGATCTCCAGTCCGACCCGCGGCAGGACTGGAAGCAGGTGGTGGAAGCGGAGCCGGACGCCGGCCTGGGCAACGGCGGGCTGGGCCGGCTGGCCGCCTGCTTCATCGACTCGCTGGCAACCCTCCAGATCCCGGCCGTCGGGTACGGGCTGCGGTACGACTACGGCATCTTCCGCCAGGACATCGTCGACGGCCGGCAGGTCGAGCGCCCGGACCCGTGGCTGTCCCGGGCCGACCCGTGGGAGGTGGCGCGGCCGGCGGAGACGGTGACCGTGCCGCTGGCCACATCCTTCCACATGCGGAACGGGGAGATCGCGGTCCACCGCGGCCAGCGGATGGAGATGGTCGGCATCCCGTACGACCGGCCGGTGGTCGGGTACGGGGGGCGGACGATCAACACCCTGCGGCTGTGGAAGGCTGGCACCCCGGCCACCTTCGACTTCGGGCAGTTCAGCGGCGGCGACTTCTTCGGGGCCGTGTCCGACCAGATCCTGGCGGAATCGCTCACCCGGGTGCTCTACCCGGACGACTCGACGCCCCGCGGCCGGTCGCTGCGGTTCCTCCAGGAGTACTTCCTCGTCCGCTGCTCGCTGGCGGACGTCGTCGCCCGCTTCCGCCGCCGCGGGAACGACTGGGCCGCGCTGCCGGACAAGGTGGCCGTCCAGCTGAACGACACCCACCCGGCGATGGCCGTCCCCGAACTGATGCGCATCCTGCTGGACGAGGCGACGCTCGGCTGGGACCAGGCGTGGGACCTGACCGTCCGCACGCTGGCGTACACGAACCACACGCTCCTGCCCGAGGCGCTGGAGAAGTGGCCGGTCGAGCTGTTCGAGGCGCTGCTCCCACGGCACCTGGAGATCGTGTACGAGATCAACCGGCGGTTCCTCGACGACGTGAAGGCGAAACACCCCGGGGGCGACGACCGGCTGGCCCGCGTCAGCCTGATCGAAGAGGGGGACACCCGCAAGGTGCGGATGGCGAACCTGGCCATCGTCGGCACGCACAGCACCAACGGGGTCGCGGCCATCCACTCCGACCTGCTCCGCACGAAGACGGTGCCGGACTTCGCCGACCTGTTCCCGGACCGGTTCAACAACAAGACGAACGGCGTCACCCCGCGGCGGTGGCTGCTGCTGGCGAACCCCGACCTGGCCAAGCTGCTCACCGAGTCGATCGGCGACGGCTGGGTCACGGACCTGTCGCAGTTGAAGAAAGCCGACCCCCTGGCGACGGACGCCGGGTTCCGACAGAAGTTCCTGGCCGCCAAGCGCGGGGCGAAGGCGAGGGTCGTGGACTGGATCAAGGCGACCGCCGGGATCGACCTCGACCCCGACACCCTGTTCGACGTGCAGATCAAGCGGATCCACGAGTACAAGCGGCAACTCCTGAACGCCATCCAGTGCGTGGTCTGGTACAACCGGCTACGGGCGAACCCGAAGCTGGACGTCCCCCAGCGGACGGTGCTGTTCGCCGGCAAGGCGGCCCCGGCGTACCACCTGGCGAAGGTCATCATCCGCCTCATCACCGGCATCGGCCGGGTGGTGAACGCCGACCCGGCGATCCGGGGAAAGCTTCGCGTCGAGTTCCTCCCGAACTACTCGTGCACGCTGGCCGAACAACTGATCCCGGCGGCGGACGTGTCCGAGCAGATCTCGACCGCCGGGTACGAGGCGAGTGGCACCAGCAACATGAAGTTCATGATGAACGGGGCGCTGACCGTCGGCACCCGCGACGGGGCGAACATCGAGATCGCCGAGGAGGCCGGCGAGGAGAACTGCTTCATGTTCGGGCTGACCGCCGACCAGGTGCTGAGCGGCCGCAGGGGGTACAGCCCGGGCTGGCACTACGACAACGAGCCGGAGACCCGGGCCGCCCTGGACCTGATCTTCGGCAACCATTTCTGCCAGGACGACCCGGGCGCGTTCGAGCCGATCCGGGAGACGCTGCTCACCAAAGGTGACTACTACATGCACCTGGCCGACCTGACGGCATACGTGCAGACGCTGGAGAAGGTGGCGGTGGTGTACGGTGACCGGGCAGCCTGGGCGGCGAAGGCGGTCCACAACGTCGCCCGATCCGGGAAGTTTTCCAGCGACCGGACGATCGCCGAGTACGCGGCGGACATCTGGGGGGCGAAGCCGTGCCCCGTGGAGTGACCTCGTGACCTGGGAGCAGCGCTACCGGCTGTGGCACTGGGCCGGCACCTCGCTGGTGCTCTGGGCGGCGCTGTCGCTGGCCGCGGCGCTGGCCTGCGCGCCGGCCGTCCTGTGGCTCGACCGCGCGACCGGGTGGGCGGTGTTCCGGTACACCCCGGACGGCGCCCGGGCGGTGCTCGGCACGCTCGCCGGGTCCATGCTGACGTTCATCGTGTTCGTCCTCTCGGCGACGCTGATCGTGGTGCAACTGGCGAGCGGGCAACTGACCCCGCGGGTCATCGCCCTGGTGCTCGCCAAGCCCGGGGTGAAGGTCGCTCTGGGCACCCTCACGTTCACCTACACCTACACGCTGGCGGCTTTGGGCCGGGTGGAGGAGAGGGTGCCCGATCTGCACGTCAGCGTGGCGGTCCTGCTGAACCTGCTGTGCATCGTCGTGTTCTTCCTGTTCGTCCAGCGGCTCTCGGTGGGCCTGCGGCCGGGATCACTGACGCTGCTCGTCGCCGCCCACGGGCGGGAGGTGATCGAGCAGGTGTACCCGGTCGTCTACGACCCGACGCGAGGGGAGGAGGCCACGACCAGAGAACTCCCACCTACGCCGACCGCGGTCGTAGAGGTCGCCACCGGGTCCGGCGTGGTGATGGCGTTCAGCGCCGGGCACCTGGCCCGGGTCGCCCGCGACGCCGGCGCCGTCGTCGAACTCGTCCCGCAGGTGGGGGATTCCGTCGCCCGCGGCGACCCGCTGGTCCGGGTGTACGGTGGTACGCGGCGGTTCTCAGAGAGCGCCCTGCGGGGGTGCGTGGCGGTCGGGACCGAACGGACCCTCACGCAGGATCCGCGGTTCGCCTTCCGCATCCTCGTGGACATCGCCAACAAGGCGCTCTCGCCGGCGATCAACGATCCGACGACGGCGGTCCTGGTCCTGGATCAGATCGACCACCTCCTCTTGTGCCTTGGGAAGCGCCGCCTCGACGAGGGGGTGGCGCGCGACGCGGACGGCAACCCCCGGGTCGTCTACGGGACGCCGGACTGGCCCGATTATGTGACGCTGGCGGTGACCGAGATCCGCCACTACGGGCAGGGGAGCCTTCAGGTCTACCGCCGGCTGAGGGCCATGCTGATGCACCTGATCCGGGAGTTACCTGAGGCCCGCCGGCCGCCGTTGGAGAAGGAACTCGCCCTGTTGGGCACGGCCGTCGAGCGGGGGTTCCCGAACGAGGAGGACCGCCAGCGGGCCGGGGTGGCGGACGCCCAGGGTGTCGGCGGGTCGGAGTCGTGACACGAGGGGGGTGACGTGGGGGCGTTCCTGGAGGGCGTGTCGAAACTCGCGGTCCTCGTCTTCGTCGTGACCTGCATGGTCGCGGCGGGACTGGGACTGGGCGTGCGTGACATCGTCGCTCCGCTCCGGCGCGGCCGGCTAGTGCTGGTCGCCGTGCTGGCGAACTTCGCCCTCGCGCCGGCGGTGGCCTACGGGCTGACCGTGGTGTTCCCGCTCGACCGGCCGTACGCGATCGGCCTGCTGCTGCTCGGCGGGGCGGCCGGCGCTCCGTTCCTGCCCAAACTCGCCGAAGTGGCGAAGGGCGACGTCGCGTTCTCCGTCGGGCTGATGCTGCTGCTCATGGTCGGAAGCGTAGTGTTCATGCCGGCCGTACTGCCGCTCATGATCCCGGGGCTGTCGCCCGACCCGTGGCCGCTCCTGCGGCCGCTGCTGTTCACCATGCTCCTGCCGCTCGCGGCCGGGATGGTCCTCCGGGCACGGACCGAGAGGTGGGCGGCGCGGCTGCGACCCGGGTTCGGGCTGGTGTCGAACGTGAGCATGGTTGCGGCCGTCGCCCTGCTGATCGGTCTGAACTTCCGGGCCATGCTCGGCACGTTCGGGAGCGGGGCGGTCGCGGTGGCCGTCGCGTTCGTGGCCATCTCGCTCGCGGCGGGCTACGCGCTGGGCGGCCCGGCCCCGGGCACCCGCTCCGTCCTCGGCCTGGGCACCGGGCAGCGGAACGTGGCGGCGGCGCTGCTCATCGCCACACAGAACTATTCGGACGAGCCCGGCGTGGTGGTCATGCTCCTCGTCTCGACGATGGCCGGCCTGGTCGTGCTGCTGTTCGCCGCCCGCCGGTTCGCCCGGCCCGCGGTCGCCCCGGCCCCGCGATCGGCCGCCGTCCCGGAGGAGTCGAACCGATGACCCCGACCAAGGTTCTGATCAGCGACTTTGACGGCACGATGACTCGCCACGACTTCTACAAGCTGGCGGTCGAGGAACTGGTGCCGCCCGGCACGCCGGACCACTGGGCCGAGTACCGGACCGGGGCGATCACCCACTACGAGGCGCTGCGGCGGTACTTCGCGTCGATCCGTAAGACGGAGGCGGAGGTGCTGGCGGTGGTGGACCGGATGGAACTCGACCCGGCCCTGCAGGCGGCGGTGGGGGAACTGCGGGCGGCGGGGTGGGAGGTGGTCGTCACCTCGGCCGGGTGCGACTGGTACATCCGCCGGCTACTGGCGGCGGCCGGGGTGGAGGTCGAGGTCCA
>CANJKY010000188.1 GCA_947474875.1 Gemmataceae bacterium | reverse complement strand
GACCGGCGTGGTGACGGTGCGGAAGGAAGAAGGGGTGCTGACCGACCCGGCCCAGATCAAGGAGGCGCTGGGGTCGATCCTGGATCAGGTGCTGGGCAACGTGTCCCGGATGGCCGTGCTGGTGGGGTGAGGTGGTTACAAGCCCACGGACGGCCGTCCGTGGGCTTTCAGGGTATAGTTTTCGAGCCGCGGAGCGGCGGCTGATTGTAGCCTGGGGTGCCGCGAGCGAAGCGAGCAAACCCCAGGTATCGGACCCCAATAACACAAGCCCCGGAGGGGCGCCTGACGGGTCAGGCGCCCCTCCGGGGGGATTGGTGCTTCCGCCGGCTTTCCAGGGGTTCCGTCGCTTCGCTCCGTCACCCCTGGCTACGGGCACCCGCCGCTCCGCGGCTGATGACATTGCTGCTCAAATCGGCGATCCCGGTGCAGCAATTACATCCTGGGCTTGCCCATGGTAGGGCGAGGAGATGTTTCCCGAAGATCGTTACGATGCCGGAACACCCGATGATCGACCGCTACGCAATGCCCCACGGCGGCATGCCTCCGCGCTTCTTCGATCGATTCACAGTAATAGACGAACTGGCTACACGCACGGCAGTAGCGTTCAACCGGGATATCGGTCGTCACCAACTCTGACCAGTCTTTCTGGCACACGAAGTCGAACTCGATCGTCTGGAGTGGCCGTCGATTCGCGTTACCGACCGCGGTGCAATTCTCGATCGGCAACCGGCTCACCACTGGTAGCCAGTCGGTCGGCAGGTGGCGAGCCAGCTTCTTGACCTTGTTCTGGTAAATCCGTCGCTTCCAATCCGTTTGTTCCGTAACAAGCGCCACTGTCAGCCGCAGGAATTCCGCCTTCCGCGTCGCCTCGTCCGCCTCCTGCTCGTCCAGCCAGTCGGCGTACACCAGCCGGGTCAGGTCGTCGGCCGGGTTTGCCAGGATCGCCTTCAGGAAACCGCCCTCGTCGGCCATGCGTACCTCCTGTCCGGGGACCGTAGAATAATGCTACCACACCCCGGACACCCCCAGTCCCGCCCCAGGTTCGACGATGCCCCGCGATTTGTACGACGTGCTCGGCGTCTCCCGCTCTGCCTCGGACGAGGAGATCAAGAAGGCGTACCGCCGGCTGGCGAACAAGTACCACCCGGACCGCAACCCCGGCGACAAGGAGGCCGAGGCCAAGTACAAGGAGCTGACCAACGCCCACGACGTGCTGTCCGACCCGGAGAAGCGGAAGCAGTACGACATGTTCGGCAGCACCACCGGGGCGGGTGGGTTCTCCGGCGGTGGTGGCGGGGGCGGGTTTCCCGGCGGGTTCCAGGGGAACGTCGACCCGCAGGCGGCGGAAGAACTGTTCCGCAACCTGTTCGGCGGGGCGGCGCCCGGCGGCGGGTTCGACTTCGGCAGCATGTTCGGCGGCGGGGGGCGGAAGGGGAGTAAGACCCGCGGCGGTGGCCGGCAACGACCCTCGATGGAGGACGTGGAGGCGGACGTGACCGTGCCGTTCGAGACGGCGGCTACCGGCGGGACGGTGAGCATCGCCGTCGGCGGGCGGACCATCGACGTGAAGGTGCCGGCCGGCATCGAGGAGGGGAAGCGGCTGCGGGTGCCGGCGTCGGCCACCGGGTCAGCCGACGTGTACCTGAAGGTCCACATCGAGCCGCACCCGTACTTCAAGCGGGACGGGAACGACGTGCTGCTCGAGGTGCCGATCTCCATGCCCGAGGCGGTCCTCGGCGGGAAGGTGGACGTACCGACGCTGGGCGGCGAGACGCTGCCGGTGAAGGTGCCGGCCGGCACGTCGAGCGGTGGGCGGTTGCGGCTGAAGGGGAGGGGGATCGTCGGCGGGGATCAGTATCTGGTGTTCAAGATCGTCGCCCCGAGCAAGCCGAGCGAGGCCACGCAGGAGCTGATGCGGAAGTTCGCCGAGCTGAACCCGACCGACCCGCGGGCGAACGCGGTGTGGGGGTGAGCCTGTATTCTTCGCCGCGACCTCCGGGAGCGGTGACAGCCAGGCCGCTCCCGGAGGTCGCGGCGAAGAGTTAACCCCCTCTCCGACTCGAAGTGGGAGGGGTGAGGTTCTTCTCACATCTGCAACTCCATTTTCCGACTTGCCGGATGCACCTCCGATCGGTTTGACGTACCATGCACGCCGTGCCCGCGGCCCCTTGAGGGCGTGCGGTCGTCATCCCTCCGGACCATCCGTCATGTCCCACCCCCGCTGCCGCTGGGCCGTCGCCGTTGCGCTCGGCCTACTGTTCACCTTCCCCGTGTCGGCTCAGGAGAAAAAGCCGGCTGACGACAAGAAACCGGCCGACGACAAGAAGCCGGCGGAGGTCAAGCCGCCGGCCCCGCCGCTGCCGGCGGCGGAGGCGCTCAAGCGGCTATCGCTCCGGGCCATCGGCCCGTGCTTCACCCCCGGCCGCATCGGGGACGTGGTGGTCGACCCGAAGAACCGCAGCGTGTGGTACGTGGCCCTGGCGTCCGGCGGGGTGTGGAAGACGACCAACCGCGGCACCACCTGGAAGCCCATCTTCGACGACCAGGGGTCGTACAGCATCGGCTGCCTGGCCGTCGACCCGAAGAACCCGCAGGTGGTGTGGGTGGGCACCGGGGAGAACCAGAGCCAGCGGAGCGTCGGGTTCGGGGACGGGCTGTACCGCAGCGACGACGGCGGCACGACGTGGAAGCATGTCGGGCTGAAGAACTCCGAACACCTCGCCAAGATCCTCATCCACCCGGCCAACTCGGACACGGTGTATGTAGCGGCTCAAGGCCCGCTGTGGGCGGCCGGCGGGGACCGCGGGCTGTACAAGACGACCGACGGCGGGAAGACGTGGACCGCGGTGCTGACCGCCAGCCCGGACACCGGGGTGACGGACGTGTGTTTCGACCCGCGGGATCCGGAGGTGCTGTACGCGGCCACATACCAGCGGCGACGGAACGTCGGGGTGCTGATCGGCGGCGGGCCGGAAGCGGGCATCCACAAGACGACCGACGGCGGGAAGACGTGGACCCGGCTGAAGGACGGGCTGCCGCCGGAGAACCTCGGCCGCATCGCCCTGGCGGTGTCCCCGCAGAAGCCGGACGTGGTGTACGCCCACATCCAGACCGCCCAGAAGGAGCGGGGGGCGTTCTACCGCTCCGAGGACGGCGGCCAGAAGTGGGAGAAGAAGGGCGTCATCGCCATCCAGGACGGGCAATACTACGGCGAGATCTACCCGGACCCGTTCAAGTTCGACAAGGTGTGGGTGATGGACATGCTGGTGCGGACGACGGAGGACGGCGGGAAGACTTGGAAGGCGAACAACTGGAGCACGCACGTCGACCACCACGCGCTGGTGTTCGACCCGGCCGACCCGGACCACCTGATCTCGGGGAACGACGGCGGGCTGTACGAGAGCTACGACGGCGGCAAGTCGTGGCGGCACTTCGACACCCTGCCCACTGGCCAGTTCTACCGCGTCACCGCGGACAACGCGTACCCGTTCTACAACGTGTACGGCGGGTTGCAGGACAACGGCTCGCAGGGCGGGCCGGCCCGCAGCCGCAACCGGGTGGGGGTGCGGACGAGCGACTGGTGGAGCGCCGGCGGCGGCGACGGGTTCCAGCCACGGATCGACCCAACCGACCCGGACATCGTGTACAGCCAGTCGCAGAACGCGGCCGTCAGCCGCACCGACCGCCGCACCGGCGAGAGCAAATCCATCCGCCCGCGGGAGCGGGACGTGAGGTTCCACTGGGACGCCCCGCTGCTCGTTAGCCCGCACAACAGCAAGCGGGTGTACCTGGCCGGCAGCAAGCTGTTCCGCAGCGACGACCGCGGGGATAGCTGGAAAGCAGTGTCCCCGGACTTGACCCGCAACCTGGACGCGAACAAGCAGGAGGTGATGGGCAAGGTGTGGGGGGCGGACGCGGTGTCCAAGAACACGTTCACCACCGCCCTGAGCACCGCCACCAGCTTCGACGAGTCGCCGCTGCAAGAGGGGCTGCTGTACGTCGGCACCGACGACGGGTTGCTCCAGGTGAGTGCTGACGGCGGGCTGACGTGGCGGAAGGAGGAGGCGTTCCCCGGCGTGCCCGAGCACGCCTACGTCTCCGACGTGTTCGCCTCCGGCAAGGACGTGAACACCGTGTACGTGGCGTTCAACCACTACCAGCGGGGGGACTTCAAGCCGTACTTGCTGAAGAGCACCGACCGCGGCCACACGTGGACCAGCGTCGCCGGTAACCTGCCCGCCCGCCACTGCGTGTGGAGCATGGTCGAGGATCACGTGAACTCGGACCTGCTGTTCGCCGGCACCGAGTTCGGGCTGTTCGTGACGATCGACGGCGGGGCGAACTGGTCGAAGGTGCCCGGCGCCCCGACCGTCATGTTCCGCGACCTGGAAATCCAGAAGCGGGAGGGGGATTTGATCTGCGGCACGTTCGGCCGCGGTATCTTCATCCTGGACGACTACGCCGCCCTGCGGGGGCTAACCGCCGAGGCGCGGGCGAAGGACGCGGCGCTGCTGCCGGTGCGGAAGACGCTGGCGGTCACCGAACTGTCGTACAGCCGGGCGGCGGGCGAGTTCGCCGCCCCGAACCCACCGGCCGGGGCGCTCGTCACCTACCACCTGCGGGAGTCGGTGAAGGACAAGCTGGTGTTGAAGGTGACGGACGCGGCCGGCAAGGCGGTGACGGAACTGAACGCCCCGAGCTCGGCCGGCGTCCACCGCATCAACTGGGACCTCCGCGGCGCCGCGGCGGCCAGCCCGGCCCGGCCTGGTGGCGGCCGACCGGCCGGCGGGGGTGAGGGCGAGCAGCGGGACGGGGACGAACCGCCTCCGCCCCGGCGGTTCGGCGGGGCGCCGATGGTGAAGCCGGGCAAGTACACGCTGACGCTGACGAAGATGGTGGACGGCAAGCCGGTATCGGTGGGCGACCCGCAGACGGTCGAGGTGGTGCCGTTCCCCACCGCCTCACCGGTCCAGCCGTAACACTAATAACGGACACACTCTCGGGGACGGCCATTGGCCGTCCCCGCTTCGCGCTTGCACCACACTTCGGCCTGGGGTACTGTTCACCTGCCGCCGGTACGCTCGTCACCCTCGCCCCGCCTCCCCTCCTATGCTCCGCGTCCTCGGACATCGTTCGGCCGCGTGCGACCGCTTCACCCGCCGCGACCTGCTCCGCGCCGGGTCGCTTGCCGCGCTGGGGTTGCTCGCTCCGTCCGCGACAGCTTCTCCCACCCGTCGTGCCAAAGCCGTCATCCTGATCGACTTGTTCGGCGGGCCGAGCCACATCGACACGTTCGACCCGAAGCCGGACGCGCCGGCCGAAATCCGCGGCGAGTTCGCTACCATTCCGACCGTGCTGCCCGGCGTGCGGGTGGCGGAACACCTGCCCGAACTGGCGAAGCGGCTGGACCGCACCACGCTCATCCGCACCGTCAGCCACGGGTACAACAGCCATAACCCGTACGCGGTGATGACTGGGTACACCGGCGGGCAAGACCAGGTCGATTACCACGCCAAGCCGTCGAACCACCCGAGCATCCCGAGCGTGTGCCAGTTCTTCGGCGTCGGCCGCAGCGGGGAGTTGCCGGGGTACGTCATGCTGCCGGCGTTCCCGGGGTTCAGCCAGGGCCTTCGCCGGGCCGGGCCGTATGGCGGCTACCTCGGGCCGAAGTTCGACCCGCTGTTCAGCACCTGCGACCCGAAGTGGGCGAAGCCGAAGGTCGAATTCTACGACCACGACCACGTTCCGCTCGGCGAGCCGGAACTGCCGAAGGGTGACGGCGGGCTGACCCTCGACGCGCTCGACACCCGCCGCTCGCTCGTGGCCCAACTCGACACCGAACGCCGGCGGTTCGACACGACCGCGGACCTGCCGGCCAAGCGGGCGGAGGCGTTCGCCCTGCTCACCTCGCCGAAGGCCCGAGCCGCGTTCGACCTGAACCGCGAGTCGCCCCGCACCCGCGACCGCTACGGCCGCGACCTGTTCGGCAACAGCACCCTGCTCGCCCGCCGGTTGGTCGAGGCCGGGGTGTCGTTCGTGACGGTTCACACCGAGGCGGCCCAGGGGAACGGCCACTGGGACACTCACGAGAACAACTTCCGGATGATGAAGAACATCCTGTTGCCATACCTGGACCGGGCGGTAGCCGCCCTGATCGACGACCTGACCGACCGCGGGCTGCTGGCCGACACACTGGTGCTGGTGCAGGGCGACATGGGGCGCTCGCCGCGGGTGAACGGCAAGGCCGGCCGCGACCACTGGCCGCAGTGCGGGTTCTGCCTGGCGTTCGGCGGCGGGGTGAAGGCCGGGTACGTTCACGGCAAGAGCGACAAGACGGCCGCGTACCCGGTCGAGCACCCGGTCACGCCCGGCGACCTGGCCGCCACCGCCTACCACCTGATGGGCGTGGACCCGGAAGGCACGGTACCCGACCAGACCGGCCGCCCGGTGCCGATCAGTCACGGTGGCGGGGTGGTGCGTGGCATTCTGGCGTAACGGGGTCTCTCCATGCTCTCCTTCCGCTCTCCCCGCACCCGCCGCGAGTTCCTCCGCGTCGGTGGTCTGGCCCTCGGCGGGCTGACCCTGCCGCACCTGCTCGCCCACGGCGGGTCGCCGCTCTCCACCGCCGGCAAGCCGCTGACTGACAAGGCCGTCATCTTCCTGTTCCTGCACGGCGGGCCGAGCCAGATCGAGACGTTCGACCCGAAGATGACCGCCCCGGACGGCGTCTGCTCCGCCACCGGTGAGGTGCAGACCGCGCTGCCCGGGGTGACGTTCGGCGGCACGTTCCCGAAGTTGGCAGCGCGGGCCGACCGGTTCAGCGTGGTGCGGTCGTTCGTCACCGGCGACGGCAATCACGACATCAAGCCGGTCGTGTGCAAGGACGGGGCGATGGCGAACCTCGGGTCGGCGTACAGCAGCGTCGCCGGGCCGAACCACCCGGTCACCGGCATGCCGACGAACGT
>CANJKY010000187.1 GCA_947474875.1 Gemmataceae bacterium | reverse complement strand
TTACGCTCGACCCGCCGAACTTCTGCACCACGACGCCCACGGGCACCACCTCGTAGGGTGGGTCCAGCGGGCGACCGCCCGCGCCGACCCACGGGGAAGGAAGCGACGTGGGTCTCGGTCGCGGCTGCGACCGGACCCACCCTACCACCCGTTCAACTTAGCGATGCGGTCGGGAACGTCCGGCGGCTACCGCCGCCACTGCGCGCGGATGGCTTCGCACAGGTACGGCGAGTTAGCGAGCGCGGCGGTACCGGAGCGGTCAACTTGATCGGTAGAGAAGCTCAGTCGCTCCAATCCGCGGAGGTGCGGACAGTTCGCCAGCGTCACAAGAGTTTCTACGCTCGGAAAACACCGTCGGAGCGTCAACGATTTCAGTCCCTGAACCTGCGGCGCGCGAAACATGCGTTGAAGTACGTGGCGCCTGAATCCCATGCCATCAAGCTCAAGGGCGACAAGCCGAGGCAAAACTGCGGAGTCAAGAATCGCTTCAAGCATGGCAGGGCCCTCGTGGCTACTTTGGACTCCAAGCGAGGTCAGCGCTGTCAACTGTGGAGATGCAAGCAGGTTGACCAACTGTTTGGCAGAATGGAGAGCGATCAGCGTGAGCGATTCCACCGCACCCATTCCTTGGTCGTTGACCCACACCGACAAGGACTCTTCACTGATGACGTTAAAGAAGATCTGGCCTATCCAGTTCGCCTGCCACAGCGCCGACAAGAGAGTTGTTGGCCACGCCACCGACATAGGTCGAACTTCGTCTTGGATTGACACGTGGTGTCGGCCGCGAATGAACCCAACCAGGCCGCCAAGCGGTTGTACATCCACCCACTGCCCATGCGGATCGCGTGTTGTGATACTCTCCCGCACCGCCGTGTTCACCGCCGTGTCCGGGCAGTTCTCGTCCATCCAGTCGGCGAACACGAGCCGCGGTAGGTTGTCGTCCGGCTTGTCCAGCATGGCGCGGTTGAACGCCGGGATTTCTGGCCGCTGGAGGAACGCAATCCACTCGGCTTCGGTCACGGGCGGCCCTCATTCGCTGAAGTGGAGTGTACTCCCCGCCCGCTCATTGTTTCCTCCCTGCCGGTCGAATACCATTGTTCCCCGTCCCACCAACCGAGGCACTTCCGATGGCCCGTTTCCTGTTCGCCCTGCCCGCCCTTCTGCTCGCGGTCGCCCCCGCCCTCGCCGACAACTGGCCGCAGTGGCGGGGGCCGAAAAACGACGGGCATAGCGGCGAGAAGGGGCTGCCGTCGGAGTGGTCGGAGACGAAGAACGTGGTGTGGAAGGCGAAGCTGCCGGGGCCGGGGTCGAGCACCCCATGCGTGTGGGGCGACAAGCTGTTCCTCACCGTCGTGGACGGGGCGGACCTGGTGCTGCTGTGCGTCGGCACCGACGGGCAGGAGAAGTGGAAGAAGGCGGTAGGGAAGGGGAACAAGGCGGCGCGGAACGACGAGGGCAACTCGGCGTCGGCGTCGTGCAGCACCGACGGCGAGCGGGTGTACGCACTGGTCGGCGACGGCCACCTGGCGGCCTACGACCTGAACGGGAACGAGAAGTGGGTGGTGGACCTGCAGGCGAAGTACGGCAAGTTCGAGATCCAGTTCGGCGCGCACTGGTCGCCGGTGCTGCACAAGGGGCGGCTGTACGTCACCCCGCTGCACCGGGCGTTCAAGTCGATCGTGTGCTTCGACGCGGCCACCGGGAAGGAACTGTGGAAGGCCGAGCGGAAGACGGACTCGCCGCCGCGGGTGGAGTCGCCGGACGTGTACGCCTCGCCGTTCGTGTGGGAGAACGGGGACAAGGCGGCGCTCATCGTCCACGGCGACGACTACTGCACCGCCCACAGCCTGACCGACGGGAAGGAACTGTGGCGGGTGACGGAACTGAACCCGAAGGCGAACTACAACCGGGCGTGGCGGGCGGTGTCCAGTCCGCTGGTGACGCCGGACCTGATCGTGGTGCCGTCGTGCAAGAACGGGGTGACGGTGGGCGTGGACCCGAACAAGGCGACCGGCGAGATCGGGCCGGGGGCGACGGCGAACGGCGAGCTGTGGCGGGTGGCCCGAGGCACCCCGGACGTGCCGTGCCCCATCCTGGTGGACGGCACCGTGTTCATCTGGAAGGAGAATGCCAACCTATTGGCGTGGGACGCCAGGACGGGCACGCAGACGGGTGAACTCCAGAAGGTGACGAACGAGCGGCACCGGGCCAGCCCGGTGTACGCCGACGGCAAGCTGATCGTGGTCGGGCGGGACGGCACGATGGCGACGGTGAAGCCGACCAAGGAGCCGGAACTGATCGCCAAGATGAAGCTGCCGGACACGTTCGCCGCGTCGCCGGCGGTGAGCGGCGGGCGGATCTACCTGCGGGGGTGGAACCACCTGTGGGCGATCGGCACGAAGTGAACCGAGGTTGCGACCGGCGGCAGGGGCGGGGTATCACAACCCGGCACGAGTTGGGGAGGGGGATCATGTCCACGCTGTCACCCGCCATGCCCTCGCCGCCGGGGTTCCTGAACATGTCCGCGCTCCGCCGGTTGAGCGTCGCCGAGTACCAGAAGCTGATCGACGTGGGCGTCCTGACCGACGAGGACAAGGTCGAACTGCTCGAAGGCTACCTGGTACTCAAAATGCCCGCCAACCCGCCGCACGATTCAACCCTGATGCGCCTCGACCGCCGGTTCCAGCGGTTGATGCCGGACGGGTATGTGGCCCGGTGTCAGCACGGGTCGGACTTCCCAGACAGTCGCCCGGAACCCGATCTGGCTGTCGCCCGGGGTGACGAACGGGCGTTCGATGCCAGGCACCCGGAGCCGGCGGAACTGGCCCTCGTCATCGAGGTGTCCGACTCCAGCCTGACCCGCGACCGGTTGGACAAGGGCCGCATCTACGCTCGCGCCGGCATCCCGGTGTACTGGGTGGTGAACCTGGTGGACCGGCAGATCGAAGTGTACACCGACCCGACCGGGCCGGTGTCCGCCCCGGTGTACCGCCGCCGGCAGGACTACCCGGTCGGAACGACGGTGCCGATCGACCTCGATGGGAAATCGATCGGCACGCTGGCGGTGAGCGAGGTGATGCCGTAGCCCGTCGGCCGGTCACTCGGTGATGTCTTCCTTCACGAGCTGGATGTAGAACGTCGTCTTCTTCTCCTCGATCTTCTCGGCCAGCAGCTTTTCCGCCTCGGCCTTCTGCGGGAACGGGAACACCCCCGCCCGCTTGCCGGCGTTGTCGAACACCACCCACGTCGCCCGCTTCCGCACCTCTTTCACCGCCCGCGTCCGCTTCTTGGCCGGGGCCTTCGCCTTCGGGGCGGCCTTCTTCTTGGCCTTCTTCTTCTTGGGGGCGTCCTCGTCGTCCGAGTCCTCGTCGTCCCCGGCGCCGTCGTCGTCGCCGGACCCCTCGGCGTCGCCTTCCTCACCCTCTTCTTCGTCCTCGTCCTCCTCTTCGTCCTCGTCCTCGTCGGTCTCGACCGCCTCTTCGCCCTCCCGCTCGCGGGCCTCCAGCGCGTCCGCCTCCCGCCGCAGGTCCATCCGACTGCGACCGCCGCCACGTCGTCCGGCCATATCCCCCTCCTCGTCGCCGCGTTCGCGCAGCGGTGTGAGTGCGAGTCAACCAGATGTATAAACTTACCGACGCCCGCCGGCGCCGACAAGCCGTCCGAGGACCGCCCGATGCCCGACCTGCCGCCGGACCCGCTCCGCGCCCACCTCGCCCTCGCCCTGGTGCCGGGGCTGGGGCCGAAGCTGACGCGGGCGGTGCTGGAGCGGTTCGGCTCCCCGGAGGCGGTGCTGCGGGCGACCGCGGCCGACCTCGAAACCGTGCCGATGATCGGGGCGAAGCTGGCGGAGAAGCTCGCCGCCGGGTTCCGCGCCGCCGACCCGACCCGCGAGTGGGAACTGGTGCGGCGGCACGGGGTGACGGTGGCTATCCGCGGGGACGCCGACTACCCGGCCCGACTGGAAACGATCGACGACGCCCCGCCGCTGCTGTACCTCCGCGGCGAGATCACGGCGGCGGACGCGAACGCCGTCGGCATCGTCGGCTCGCGGCACTGCACCGGGTACGGGCGGCGGATGGCCGAGCGGCTGGCGGCTGGTTTGGCGCGGGCCGGGGTGACGGTCATCTCCGGACTGGCCCGTGGGATCGACGGGGTTGCGCACCGGGCAGCGCTGGACGCCGGCGGGCGGACGATCGCCGTGCTGGCGAACGGGCTGTCCACCGTGTACCCGCCGGAGCACGCCGACCTGGCCGGGCAGGTGGCGCGGGCCGGGGCGGTCATCACCGAGACGCCGATGACGGTGGACCCGCAGCCGGGCATGTTCCCGGCCCGCAACCGCATCATCAGCGCCCTGTCGCGGGCGGTGGTGGTGGTCGAGGCGAACGAGCGGAGCGGGGCCCTCATCACCGCCACCCACGCGGCCGAGCAGGGGCGGGAGGTGTTCGCCGTGCCGGGTAACGCCGACAGCCCGGCCAGCGCCGGCTGCCTGGAGTTGATCCGCAAGGGCGCCCGCATGGTGCGGAGTGCCGACGACATCCTCGAAGACCTGCAAGGCCTCGCCCCGCCCGACCCGCCGCCGTCGAATGCGGACCGGCCGGCCGTGGTGCCTTCGCCGCCCGCTCCCGCCGGTCCGCCGCCGGGAATGGACGACACCCAGCGGCGGATCTGGGACACGCTCGGCGAACCGCGGCACGCCGACACCCTGACCCGCGACCTGGGCATTCCCGCCGCCGAGTTGTCTCGCCTGCTGATGACGATGGAACTGAAGAAGATGATCCGCCGCCTGCCGGGGAACAGCTACGAACGGCGGTAGCGGTGGGCTTCCGTAGCCGCGACCCATCGGGGAGCGCGTCCGGACGCGCTCCCCGATGGGTCGCGGCTACGGAACCACTGTTAGTCGTGCGGGATCTGGAACCACTCGGACGACGACGCTTCCGCCTTGCTGTACAGGTCGTCCGCGTCGATCGGCTCGAAGCCCATCTTCTGCCCGGCCAGCTCCCGCTCCAGCACGTCCGCCACGTCCGGCTGGATCATGTACTGTCGGCTCACCCGCCCGCCGGCCATCTCGAACGCCTTCGCCTCGGCGTACACCCGCTCGTACTCGTCCGGCCGGGTGCGGAGCATGTGTGTCCAGAACGCGGTCAGCCGCGATTTGAACGCCGCCTCCGACTCGCCCGGCTCGGCCAACACGGTCAGGCAGACGAACTCGTCCATTACGGGTTTGCCCACCTTTGACCCCAACGGGGTCGTTCCCACAGCCCAGGGCGAGCGCAGCGACGCCCTGGGTTAGTGGTGCGAATGATAATCGACCCCAACGGGGTCGTTCACGGTCGGAATGAACGACCCCGTTGGGGTCGGATACTGGCCGGTTGTTTCCCAGGGCGTCGCTCGCTCCGCTCGCTCGCCCTGGGCTGTGGGAACGAGCCTTTCAGGCTCGAAACCCTGAATCACTCACCCCTGTGTGCGGTTACTGCGCGACCGGCCCGTGGGCGAGGGCGATGCCCGCCCCCTCGCCGCCGCCCGCCACCTTGATCGGCCCGCCCGCCCCGAAGTACCCGAGCCACGCCAGGTCCAGCACCTCGGGGGTCAGTTCCAGCGGCTTGTTGCGGAACCGGCAGATGTCGCGGGACCGTTCGATCAGGTCCCGCGGCTCGCACGCCCGCAGGTCCCGCTCCTGCGACCGGTACCGCGCCAGCACGCCCTCCAGCACCCCCGGCGGGACGGTCGCCCCGTGCTTGGCAGCGTAGGCGTGGAAGATCTTCGAGTACTGCTCCTCGTTCGGCGCCTCCAGCATCAGCCGGTAGCCCATCCGCCGCAGGAACGCCGGGTCGGTCACCTTCTCCAGGCTCAGGTTGGTGGCGAT
Source organism: Gemmataceae bacterium (assembly GCA_947474875.1). Taxonomy (GTDB): domain Bacteria; phylum Planctomycetota; class Planctomycetia; order Gemmatales; family Gemmataceae; genus JALHQU01. Next base: position 1,118 of record CANJKY010000187.1, on the reverse strand, counting down.
GATGAGCACGTTCCGCAGCGGCACCTGGATCTTCTGCCCGGTCACCAGGGTGAAGTAGTCGAAGTTGTGCTCCATCGGGGTGATGAACCGGTTGAGCAACTGGTGCGGGGACACCCGCTCGCGGCCGAAGTCGTCCACCAGGAAGATGCCGCCGTTCGCCTTCAGGTGCGGCGGCGCCTCGTAGTACCGCAGCGACGGGCTGTACACCAGGTCCAGGTATTCGAGCGTCAGTTCGCCCCCGACCACCACCATCGGCCGGCGGATGCGGACCCACCGGCGGTCGATGGCCGCCGCCCGGTCCCCGCCCACCTCCACCCGCTGGTGCACCTGCTCGTCGAAGATGCGGATGATGTTGTTCCGCACGTTGATGGCGTAGGGGATCCACACGTCGCCCTGCATGGCGCTGTGGATGGCCCGGCCGACGCTGCTCTTGCCGTTCCCGGACGGCCCGTACACGAACAGGCTGCGGCCGGACGACACCGCCAGCCCGGCCATCTGCACCGCCTCCGGCGACAGCACCAGGTGGGACAGGGAGGAGATGACGTGGTCCGGCTTCACCTCCGGGGCGCGGGCGAACTCCCACCGCAGCATGGCCGAGTACGCGTCCAGGCTGACCGGGGCCGGGCCGAAGTACCCGTTCACCTCCATCACCCGCTCGGCGTGGATGCGGCCCCGCTCGGTGATGCGGTAGATGGGCCGCTCGCGGTTGCCCATCATCGTCTCTTCGATCAGCCCCTCGCCGGCCAGGTCCATGACGATGGCCGCGCCCAGGTTCGGGGACACGCACAGCCGCTCGCACAGCCAGTCGGTGGCGAACCGGTTGGTGGTGTACGCGAACTTGACCGCCAGGTCGGTGAGCGTCTTGTCCTCCAGCTTGGCGTCGGCGATGGTCTGCGGCGCCCGCGGGCAGTAGATGTCGCCCAGCCGGCCCATCGGCGGCAGGTGCGGGTCTTTCTCCTTAGCGGGCTTGTCGTGCGGGTCCATAGGCGGACGGCCTCGGGTCGGGTGAACAGAGACGTGGGAGGAGGCGGCCGCCCCCGGCCGCGATGCTGTCAGAGTACGCGCCGCGCTCACACCCGCCAGAGGCAAGGCCAGGGCGGACACCGGCGGGCCGCCGG
>CANJKY010000186.1 GCA_947474875.1 Gemmataceae bacterium | reverse complement strand
GGCGGCGGTCCAGAGTTTGGCGATGGTCCTGGACGACCTGCACGACCCGCCGGGGTACCACCCGGCGCACGACCAGGTGGTGCCCATCGCCGTCCGCCCGCTGGCCGAGCAGGTGTTCCGCGCCCAGCGGCGGCTTACCGGGGCCGGCGACGTGTCCCTGCGGCTGGACCTGACGGCGGACCACGTCGAGTGGTTCCCCGCCCGGCTGCGGCACATCCTGGACAACTTGTTCTCGAACGCCCTGCGGTACCGCGACCCGGCGAAGGCCGAGCGGTGGGTGCTGCTCGGGCTGCAAGCGTCGGACGCCGCCTACGAGTTCCGGGTGTCGGACAACGGGGTGGGGCTGCCGGCCGGGGCGGGCGTGCAGGCGGCCGAACTGCTGTCCCGGGCGGCCCCGGTGCGGGCGGCCGGGGTGGGGGTCGGGCTGCCGGTCGTCCGGCTGCTGGTCGAGCAGTGCGGGGGCAGTCTGACCGTGCGGTCGGAGGAGGGTCGCGGGACGGACTTCGTCCTCACCCTGCCACGGTACGACATGGCCGACTACCTGACCTGATCGAACGACACAACCGACACACGAACTGGGAGGACAGACATGGCGAAGGTACCGACGGCGTCGGAGGGAGAGGTGCGTGAGCCGGGCGGAGACGCCGGCACCTCCGGGCCGCGGGGCCGGACGGTTCAGCGGGCCGTTCTCGCCGCGCTGGGCCGGCCGCCCGGCCTGTTCAGCGTGTCCGTGCGGCCGCTGTGGGGCGACCACCACCGGGTGAACGTGCTGGTCGGCGCGGACGCCCTGTCCGCCCGGATCGCCCACAGCTTCTTCGTAGAAACCGACGCGACCGGTCACATCCACGCGTCCACCCCGCGGATCACCCGACTGTACGCCTGACACCCGCCCGGCCTCCGGCCGGGCGTCGGTGTATGAGTTGATCCCCAGCCCTATTCTGCCCGGCCCGGTCGGCGGCGACCGGGTCGCCATCCGGTCACACCGCTGGCGCGGGCGGACACCCCGTCCATCTCTGTCCCGCCGTTCCCAGTGCGTTCCCGGCCCTACGGGTGGCGATTCCCGTAAGGTACACCCGCCCGAGTCACTGGCCACGCCGGACGGCCGCGGGCATCTACCCGGGAGGAGCGACCGATGGCGAAGAAGAAGGCGGCGTCCAAGGGGCACCAGATTCATGAGGCCAGTCCGGAAGGGGTGGAGGCGGCGCAGGCGACGGCCGCCGGGGCGGCGTTCGTCTGGCACTCCGGGCGGCTGACCGGGCTGGGGGTGTACGGGGACGGCGGGCGGGGGGTGACGATCACCTGGGACGAGGGCGGCACCACCTCCCACGTCGGCGACATCAGCGACGACCAGTGGGAGGTGTTCAATCTGGCGTTCGCGGCGGGCGGACGGGTGGCGGTGCTCAGCGACGTGCCGGACTGGGACTGGATGTACGACTACCGCTACCTGGAGGCGATGCGGTAGCCCCAGACGGTGGGGAGGGGGTTACGTCGCGAATCGTCGAAATGGATGGCCACGCCCGATCACGCTCGTGCCGGCCGGCAGATTGTCGTAGAATGTCCTGACCCCTTCACTCGCACCAAATCGAGGCCGCCATTCAGATCCCCCTGTACCACAGGACGTACCCGGTCAAGGACGCCCCGGTATCCGTGTCCCTGGTCCCGTTTCCCGCCCACCAGCGGCACACGTTCGCCGTCGGCGACACGGTGTACGAGGCCGTGTACCGCGAACTGGCGGTGGTCGCTCCCGACGGCGCGAGCGTCGATCCTCTCCGGAACCAGTTGAGCTGGCCGGGGGCCAAAGGGGCGGTCAAGTCGACGGCGAAAGAGGTGGTCGAGATGGCTCGCACCCGCGCCTCGGGCTTCCGAATGGCGCGGGCGAAGCCCGCGTAGGGCGGCCCGGGCGTTACTCCGCCAGTAGGTCCACCAGCTGCTTCAACTGCTTCATCCCGCCGACCTCATCGGCCAGCTTCTTCACCCGGCCGACCAGCTCGACCGGGCTGCGGGAGGTGGTGGCGGCCTGCTCCCGCTTCGCCCGCCGCGCCGCCTGCCCGAGCTTGCTACGGACGTAGTACACCATCGTCTGGGACACCTTCGCCCCCTTCTCCGCCGCCCGCTCGATGACCGTCTTGTAGTCCGCCTTCGGGTCGGCGGCGAGGATGTCCCGGATGACCTGGGACTTGTTCACCTTGTTCTCGGCCTTCGCCACGGTCGCCTCCGCTCACGTGAGTTGTGGGAGGATAGCATACCACGCCGGCCGCCGTCGAACGACTCCAACCTTAGAAATGTCTTAGTTGGTCTTGGTCCCCGACCTTAGTCCGTGGGCAACCACTGCCGGCTGCGGGAGCCAACCTGACTACAATTTTGGTCCGGTGCCGGCGGCTGAGAGGAGTGGCGACCTCGCGACGGGTATTCCGCCGGGCAGTCAAGTTCGGGGAGGAGAGCGGCCGCCAGGGTGACGGTTTCGACGCCGCGAGCGCAGAATCGCCGATCCGCGGGGGGCGAGCCGACCGAAATTGATTCGGGTGAATTCGCAACACGCCGGCAGACGTGCGCGGTATAGTTCCAGACTCGGCGCTTCGCCCACTCCCTCCTCCGAAGGAACGTTCATGCGGTTTACCCAGCCGGTCGAGTCGTGGGTGGTGTACCAGGTGGTGGCTCCCCGCGGGGGCGGGCGGGCGATGTGCCCGGCGTCCGAGTGGCCGGCTCTGGAGGCGGCCGGGCACACCCTCATCCAGGCCGGGCTGGTGAACGAGGGGCAGGCCGAGCGGCTGGCCCGCGGCACCGCCGGCGACGCCAAGCCCCGTGCCGGCAGCCGGGACGCCGCCCTCGTCGGCGGCCGACCCGCCTGACCGATTCCGCCGCATCTGGCCGACGGGCTGACCGACCACACAGAGCGATCGAAAAGCCGGGGCCTCCCCCGGCTCTTTTTGTGCCCCAAGTCCGGCCGTTGTGGCACACCCCGCCCAAGAACGTCTGTACCGCCGGGTCGATCAACCTGTGTCCGGTTTCCGACATGGCGTGTTCGACGCCACCGGTCAGGTGAAGCGGGACGAGGTTCAGCTCATTTCGCTCTGGCGGACGGACACGATCTTGGAAGGTTCGGGCGACGTGCCCCAGCCGGACATTCCGCCGGCCGAGTTCACCGCCTCGGGAGCGGATTCTGGTACCCTAGGTGGACTGCGGCCCGCTCCGGGCGGCAGGATCGGAGGTTTTGTGGAACTGTTCGAGAAGGTGGACGCGTTGGTCGACCGGGACGGGCTGACCGCCGTTCTGCTCGCCCTGCGGAACAAGGTGCGGCTGATGGTGGCCGCACCGCACGACCGCTGGTCGCCGGAGGAACGGGAGCGGCTGAAGGAGGCGGAGGGGCTGCTGGCCGAGGCGGTGGATGAACTCGGCGGGACGGACCTCGACCCGCCGGACGCCGCGCCGGGAGCGTGAAGGAAAGTTCGTGAGCGGTGCGTTTGCCACCGCCGCCGGCAGCGTCACGGCCGACCACCCGACAACTCCCACGCCCGCTTCGCCCGCACGACGGAGTAGGGCACTCTCGTCTATCACGCCACCCCGCCAATACCCTGGCCCACTCCCACCCTGGTGGAAGAAGGGTTGACCCGCACGGGCCGACTGGGGTAGGGTCCGGCCATCTCACCTCCACACTCCTCGCGGAACCGGGCCGTCGCCCGCACCCGCGGAAGGGTTTCTGTCGTGACGAGCGCGACGCCGGCCGGCCGCCAGACGTTTCACGTCGAGATCATCAAGCCCTCCCACTATGACGACGATGGGTACGTGATCCAGTGGGCACGGGCGTTCATCCCGTCCAACTCGCTGGCCGCCCTGTACGCCTTGGTCCATGCCGCCGGGGCCGAGCGGGTGCTGGGCGACCACGTCGACGTGGTGCCGCACGCCTACGACGAGACGGACACGGTCATCCCGGTGCGGCGGATCGTCCGCCGCATCCGGGCGGCCGGCGGTCAGGGGCTGGTGCTCCTGGTCGGGGTGCAGACGAACCAGTTCCCGCGGGCGGCCGACCTGGCCCGCCAGTTCCGCGCCGCCGGCATTCCGGTGGCCGTCGGTGGGTTCCACGTGAGCGGCTCCCTGGCCATGCTCCCGGACCTGCCGGCCGAACTGCGGGACCTGCTGCGGCAGGGGGTCGCCCTGTTCGCCGGGGAGGCCGAGGGGCGGATCGCCCCGCTCCTGCGGGACGCCTACCGCGGGCTACTGCGGCCGGTGTACGACTACACCAAGGATCTGCCCGAACTCCGCGGGGCGGTGATGCCCTTCCTGCCGCCGGCGGTGGAGCGGCGGATGGGGTCCACGGCCACCTTCGACGCCGGCCGCGGGTGCCCGTTCCAGTGCTCGTTCTGCACCATCATCAACGTACACGGGCGGAAGTCCCGGTTCCGCGACGCCGACGACGTGGAGCGGCTGGTGCGGGCCAAGCTGGCTCAGGGGGTCTCCCGCTTCTTCATCACCGACGACGACCTGGCCCGCAACCGCAACTGGGAGCCTGTCCTCGACCGGCTGATCGCCCTCCGCGAGCGGGAGGGGTGGGCGAGCTTGAAGCTGACCATCCAGGTGGACACCCAGTGCCACAAGGTGCCGCGGTTCATCGAGAAGGCGGTCCGCGCCGGCTGCACCCGCGTGTTCATCGGCCTGGAGAGCGTCAACCCGGAGAACCTGGCCGCCGCCGGGAAGAAACAGAATCACGTCGCCGAATACCGGGCGATGCTCCGGGCGTGGCGGGCAGGCGGGGTGCTCACCCAGGCCGGGTACATCATCGGTTTCCCGGCCGACACCCCCGAGTCCGTCGAGCGGGACATCCGCACCGTTCAGCGGGAGTTGCCGGTGGACATCCTCGAGTTCTTCATGCTCACCCCACTCCCCGGGTCGGCCGACCACCGCGCCCTGCACGAGGCCGGGGCGTGGCTGGAACCGGACCTGAACCGGTACGACACCGAGCACCCGGCGGCCGAGCACCCGCGGATGACGGCCGCCGAGTGGCAGGCGGCGTACCACCGGGCGTGGCGGCTGTACTACACCCCGGAACACGTGGCGACACTCCTGCGGCGGGCGCGGGCCGGGGGTGCCCGGGCGAAGAAGGTGGCGGCGGCGGTGTTCACCTTCTTCGGCAGCTACCGGTTCGAGGGCGTCCACCCGCTCCAGGCCGGCCTGTTCCGCCGCAAGGTCCGCCGCACCCGCCGCCCGGGGCTGCCGGCCGAGCACCCGCTCGTGTTCTACCCGCGGCGGGCGTGGGAGATCCTGACCACGTACACCCGCGGGGCGGTGTACTACCTGTGGCTCCAGCGGCTGCGGCGGAAGGTCGAGCGGGACCCGGCGGGGGCCGGGTACACGGACGCGGCGACGGACGGGCCGGCGATCGACGTGGGCGTCGGCCGGCGGGCGGCGGCGGAGGCCCTCCACCTCGGCCCGATCTCCGCGACCGGCAGGGGGTGGTTCCCGGCGTTCGCGAAGGCCCGCGCCCGGCGGAACGCGGCGGCGCTGGCTGCGCTGGACCGCAAGGAGCGGGAGCGGAGCCGAGGGATGCCGCCCGCCCGTACCCCGTTGGCCCTCGCCCCGGCCGGCGGCGGGGGCGAGCCGGGGGCATCGCCGAAATGTGGCGGTGATGTACTGTAAAGTGACACCCGGTATCCCCGTAAATTCTCCGACGCCCGGACAGCCCGCACCCCCGATGGACTTCTTCGCCCACCTGGAAATGCCTTCGCTGTGCCTGCGGGACGCGAAACGCACCACGGCCTTCCGGGCGGCCATCGAGAGCGCGGTCGAGCCGGGGGACGTGGTGCTGGACGCCGGGGCGGGGAGCGGCATCCTGTCGCTCTTCGCGGCCGCCGCCGGGGCGGGGAAGGTGTACGCCGTCGAGGCGGACGAGGACCTGGCCGACCGGCTGCGGGCGAACGTGGCCTTGAACGGGTTCGACCGGGTGGTCGAGGTCATCTGCCGCGACGTCCGCTCCGTGTCGCTCCCAGAGCGGGTGAACGTGGCGGTGGCGGAACTGATCGACACCTGGCTGCTGGACGAGCACCAGGTGCCGGCGCTGAACGCCCTTCGGGCCGCCGGTGCGATCGATGCGAAGACGCGCGTCATCCCGCACCGGTACGAGGCGTTCGTCGAGTTCGGTGAGGCGGATTTCGACTGCTACGGGTTCAAGCTGCCGTTCCCGGCCCACGACTGGCCGGACGCCGACGGCGGGGTGTGGCACCCGCTCACGTTCCGGGCGATTTCCCAAGTCGTGAAAGTTTTCGATGCGGACTTCGGCGGTCCCGTCGATCCCGCGTTCGAGACCGCGGTGAGCGTTCGGCCGGCGGCGGGCGGGGTCATCAACGCGGTCCGGCTGTCGGGACTGGTCCTCCTGGGCGGGGGTGTCTCCCTTCGCGACACGCCGGCGTTCAACGGGAGCAAGATCCTGCCCGTCGCCGAGGTGCCGGTGACGGCCGGCCAGGCTGTGACGTTCCGCATCCGCGGCGTCCGTGGCGGGTCGAATCGCCATGTGCTGGCGATCAGCGTGGGCTAAGGCAATTCGTGAGACACGATCCGAGGCGATCCCACGGATCGACTCCCCGCAGTGGCGCGAGCGGGGCATGACGATGTTGGCACTTCACTCGATCCATCCGGCGGGTGCCCTGCTCGACTTGTGGCGGGACCGGGCGGTGGTGCTGAACTGCGACAACCAAATCGCCATGGCGAAGACGGTGGGCAAGCGGCACATGATCCGCGAGCGCCACCGGCAGCGGCGGGGGATGCGGGCGCACACCGCTTCTTGGCCAGGTCGATGGTGCCCGAGATGACGGCGAACGGGTCCAAGTGCCGGGCCCTGTGTAACCCGGGATGTAACCAGAAGTGTCGATCCGCCGTGAACCATTACACCCGGAGGGATTCGAACCCCCAACCCTCGGTTCCGAAGACCGCCCGGTGTTGAGACGCACTGTACACCAGAACCCCTGCGAACCCGCATTTCCCCTTCGATTCC
>CANJKY010000185.1 GCA_947474875.1 Gemmataceae bacterium | reverse complement strand
CGGGTAGTCCACCCGGATGTTGAACATGAACCGGTCTTGCTGGGCCTCGGGCAGCGGGTACGTGCCCTCCTGCTCGATCGGGTTCTGCGTCGCCAGCACGAAGAACGGGGCCGGCAGTTTGTACGTCGTCCCGCCGGCCGTCACGTGCCCCTCCTGCATGGCCTCCAGGAGCGCGGCCTGCGTCTTCGGCGGGGTGCGGTTGATCTCGTCCGCCAGGATCATGTTGGCGAACAGCGGGCCTGGCAGGAACACGAACCGCCGCCGGCCGGTCTCCGGGTCGTCCTGCAGGATGTCCGTGCCGGTGATGTCGGCCGGCATCAGGTCCGGGGTGAACTGCACCCGCTTGAAGCTGAGCGCCAGCACCTTCGACACGGTGGACACGAGCAGCGTCTTGGCCAGCCCGGGCACGCCCACCAGCAGGCAGTGGCCACGGCTGAACAACCCCATGAGGAGTTGCTCGACCACCGTCCGCTGGCCGACGATCACCTTGCCGATCTGGTCCGTCAGCCGCTCGTAGGTGGCGGCGATCTCGCGGACGGTCTGGGCGTCGGTGACGTTCAAGGCGACGGGTGGCATGGCGGTCCGGCGGGGTGCGACTCGGCGACGCTGCTATTGTACCAGCCGGCGGTAGAACGCCTCGAACCGGGCCACCATCGCCTCGCGGCTGTGATCCCGCTCCACGCGCCGGCGGGCTTCGCGCCCGAAGCGGGCCGCAAGGTGCGGGTCTTCGATCACCTTCCCGATGGCATCCGCCAGGGCCGGTTCGTCCTTCGGCGGGACGATCAGCCCGGACACCCCGTGTTCGATCAGCCGGGCGTTCGCCCCCACGTCCGTCGCCACCACCGCCCGCCCCGCCGCCATGTACTCCAGCACCGCGTTCGACATACCCTCCGAGTGCGACGGCAGCACGGCCACGTCCACCGACCGCAGGAACGCCGGCACATCCACGGTCACCCCGCGGAGGACGAGCCGCCCGCCCAGCCCGAGTTCGCGGTGCAGGGCTTCGAGTGCCGCCCGCTGCTCGCCCTCGCCGGCCACCTCGAACACCACGTCCGGGAAACGATTGAGGACGAGCTTCGCCGCCCGCATCAACCCGTCGATGTTTTTCACGGCGCGGAGGTTGGCGACGCAGCCGATCTTCCGGGTGGCCGACTCTCGCCGAGAGTCGGCTCCGATGTCGCTCTCGGCGAGAGCGACCCACCCTGACCGACTGTACCGTTCCAAATCCACCCCGTTCTCGATCACCGTCACCCGCTCGGCCCGCACCCGCTCCGTCGTCCGGATCGCGTCGCGGCCCAACTCCGAGTTCGTCAGGTAGGCGTCCACCAGTGGGCGGACCATCCGCCCGAGCCAGCGGTGCTTCCGCGTCTGCCAGTAGCCCAGGTTGTTCCGCACGCGGACCACCCGCCGCACCCCGGCTAGCTTCGCCACCGGCACGCCGAAGTACGACGAGTCGTTGAAGTAGATTTGCGCGATGTCCGGCTTCGTGGCTCGCCAGAACGACCACAACCGCTTCGCCGCTGACACCGACCTGACACCGACCAGCCGGGTGACGCCCAGCCGCAACACCGGGCAGTCGGCCGGTTCCAGGGAGCGGGACAGTTCCCCTTCGCCGTTCAGCAGCACCAGCGACGGCTCGAACCGGGTGCGGTCGAGCGCGCGGATGAGGGCGAGCAGTTGCGATTCCGTCCCCGCACGGCTCAGGTCGTCGATGAGGTAGGAGACGCGGATGGGAGTTTTGGTTAGCCGCGACCCGACGGGGAGCGCGTCCGGCACGCTCCCCGTCGGGTCGCGGCTAACCACCGGAAGTAACGTCGCTTGCATGATTCACCCCGCCCTCCGCAATACTCGGCTCGCCAGCCGGTCGAACAACTCCGCGTATCGCTCGGCCTGCGCCTCGAACGAGAACTCCCGCCGCATTCGCTCGCGGCCGGCGGTGCCGAGCTTCCACCGTAGCCCCTCATCGGCCAGTAACCGGCTCACCCGTTCCGCAATCGCGTCCGGCTGTCCACTCGGCACCAAGAACCCGGTCTCGCCGTCGGACACCACCTCCGGGGTGCCGCCCACCGCTGTCGCCACCACCGGCACCCCGGCGGCGCTCGCTTCCAGGGCCACGTTGGGTAGCCCTTCGGTGAACGACGGCAACACCGCCACATCGGCCCACGGCAGGAAGCGGTCGAGGTCGGCGGTGTGACCGGGCATGCGGAACCGGGACGTGAGGCCGAGGTCGGCGACGCGGGTTTCCAGTTTCGCCAGCTCGCTGCCCTCGCCGAACAGCACGAACCCGGCGGTCGGGTGCTGTCGCAGCACCGCCGCGGCCGCCTCCACCAGCACGTCGAACCCCTTCTCCGGGCTGAGCCGGCCGGCCGCCAGCACGACGTGCGACACAAGGGGGTCGGCGGGGAACAGCCCGCGGAGCCGGTCGCGGAACGCCGGGTCCGGGTCGGCGAACGGGGCCAGCCGGGCGGCGTTGCGGATGACGCTCAGCCGGGGCGAGGGCACCCCACACTTCCGCACCCGCTCGGCCTGCCCGTTCGACACCGCCACCACGTGATCGACGAGCCGCAGGTTCACCCGGTCGATGGTCTCGTACACCCGCACCTTCAGGCTCTCCCACGTCCACCCGCGGGACACGGTGACGACCGGGATACCGACCCGCCGAGCGGCCAACCGGCCGAGCACGTTCGGCTTGAAAGTATGGCCCACTAGCAGGTCGGCCGAGAGGTCGCGGAGTAACCGGGCGAGTTCGTCGATCGCGCCCGGCACGTCCGGGGTGTCGGCGGACAGGCGGAAGGTGGGGAACCCGGCGGCACGCGCTTCGGCCAGGAACGGCTCGCACCGCCCGCCCTCGGGGAACGACCCGTAGGTGCTGCGGAACCGCAGCGGCAGGTGCCGGCCCAGCCCGAGCATCTGCCGCTCCGGGCCGCCGAACAGGGTGCTGGCCGTCAGGTGAACTACGTGCATGAAGCGACGTCCTGTCGCCGGTGAGGCATCCGGGTGAGGGGGAAGTGTACGCCCCCGCCGAACGGGTTGTCGAGGGCGGTTCGGTCGAAAGCCCACGGACGGCCGTCCGTGGGCTTGTTTTTCCTACACCTTGCCGACGTTCACCCACTGCTTGCTCTTGGCCGAGTCGAGGACGGCGTCGAGGATGAGTTGCGTTTCCATTGCGTCGCGGAACGTCGGCCCGGCCGGCTTGCCGGTGCTCAGCCCTTCGAGGAAGTCCGCCACCTGGTGTGTGAAGCTGCTGTCGTACCCGATGGCCAGGCCGGGCACCCACCAGTTCGCCATGTACGGGTGGTCCGGACTGTTATCCGTCACGTGGACCGACTTCCACCCGCGGATCTTGCCTTCGTCCTTGTAGTCGAACACCTGGAGCCGGTGAAGGTCGTGCAGGTCCCAGAATAGGCTCATGTTCTCGCCGTTGATCTCGAGCGTGTACAGCGCCTTGTGCCCGCGGGCGTACCGGGTGCTCTCGAAGTTGGCGAGCGACCCGTTGCTGAACTTGCCGAAAAAGGTGCAGGCGTCGTCGATGCCAACCTTCTCCACCTTCCCGGTCAGGTTGTGCATCCGCTCCTTCACGAACGTCTCGGTCATGGCGCACACGCTGTCCATGCCGCCGTTCATCCACACCGCCGTGTCGATGCAGTGCGCCAGCAGGTCGCCGGACACCCCGGCCCCGGCCGCCGCGAGGTCCAGTCGCCACAGCCCCTGCCCGCCCTGCGGCAGGTCGGACTTGATCGTCCAGTCTTGGAGGAACTTGGCCCGGTAGTGGAACACCTTGCCCAGCCGCCCCTCGTCGATCAGCTTTTTCGCCAACGTCACGGCCGGGATGCGGCGGTAGTTGTACCAGACGATGTTCGGCACCTTCGCCTTCTCGACCGCGTCCACCATCTTCCGCCCCTCGGCGGCGTTCATGGCCAACGGCTTCTCGCACAGGATGGCCTTGCCGTTGGCGGCGGCGGCGAGGGCGATCTCGGCGTGCAGGTTGTTCGGCACGCAGATGTCCACCGCGTCGATGTCCTTCCGCTCGACCAACTTCCGCCAGTCCGTCTCGGTGCTCTCGTACCCCCACTGGTCGGCGAACTTCTTGATCTCGCCCTCGTTGCGGGCGCACGCCGCCTTCAGCACAACCTGGTACTCGGACGGGAAGAACTGGCCGACCTGCTTGTACGCGTTCGTGTGGGCGCGGCCCATGAACCCGTACCCGATCATGCCGATGCGGAACGGTTTTTTCGCCATGTGGAGAGGCTCCCGGGTTTCGGTTACTTCCTGGTCGAGTAGTAGTCGTACACGGCCTTGCCGATGGCGGCGATGGTCGTCTGCCCCTGGTTGTCGGGCACCCACCGCTGGTCGGCGTTCTCGTTCGTCAGCACGCACACCGCCACCGGGATCGTCCGCTTCGCCTCCTTCTCCTTCGGCGTGTGCGTCGGGTCGGGGATGTACAGGATGCCGGCGTCGGTGCGGACCTGGTTCGTCGCCCCGGTCTTGTGCGCCGCCCTCGTGCCCGCCGGCAGGTGCCGGACGAGCATCTCCTTGTCGTCGTTCTTCTCCAGGTGGCCGAGCATGGCCTTGCACGCCTCGGCCGATGCCGCCTTGCCGGTGTGAATCAGCTCCAACAGCCTGAGCGTCTCGTTCGCCGACGTGGACCCAAGCGAGTACTTCTTCGTCCGCTCCGGGTCCACGCTGGTGGTGCTGCCCTTGAACACCTTGGCGTTGACCCGCGTCTCCGGGCAGCCGAGCGCCGCGGTCGTCTCGTTCACGCTCTTGATACCGATCTGGTCCAGCACCAGGTTGGTGGCGGTGTTGTCGCTGTACACGATCATCAGACGGACGGCGTCGCGGAGCGGGAACGTGGCGCCGTCGGAGAAGTGCTGGGTCAGGATACCGGCGCCGGGCACCTTGTCGTCCTTCGTCAGCGTGAGCGTCTTGCCCAGGTCGACCTTCTTCTCGTCCGCCTGCCGGTAGGCTTCGATCATCACCGCCAGCTTGATCAGGCTTGCCGTCTGCATCACCTCGTCGGCGTTGTGGGTGAACGTATCGCCGGTCGCCAGGTTCTTCACCGCCACCGCCACCTTGCCCTTGTGCGCGTCGGCGATCGGCTTGATGCGGGATTCGAGAGAGGGTTCACCGCCGAGGGCGGGGAGAACGCAGAGAAACACGCCTACCACCGCGGGCAATGTCCGGTTCATGTCTTCCTCCGCGCTCTCCGCGTCATCGGCGGTGAAACAGTTTGGCTCACGCCGCGGCGTACTTGGCCCGCAGCTTGTCCAGATACTTCTTGCTGTCGGCGGTCACCTGCCAGGCGTCCGGCCAGAAGCACAGGTCCACGCACCACCAGTCGTTCGGCACGCCGGCCGCCTGGATGGCCGGGGCCAGCTCGTCGAAGTTCAGGTGGCCGGTGCCGAACGGGTTATGGGTGGACGTGTTGTGCTCGTTCAGGCTGCCGTCGCTGTCGATCACGTGGACGTGGGTGATCTTGCCCTTCAGCTTGCTCAGCAGTTCGAGCGCCCCACCGGCGAGCGTCTCCTTCTCCCCCTGCTGGTTCGCACCGATCTTCGCACACATGTGCGCGTGGCAGGTGTCGTACAGCACGCCGAAGTTCGGGTTTCCCTTCCCCTTCACCGCGTCCACGATCGCCACGATCTCGCTCGGCTTGTTGAACACGAACCCCGGCTCGAACTCCCAGCACACGTTCAGCCCGAAGTCGGCCGCCATCTTGCTGCACTTGTCCCACACCGCCACCAGCCGGTCCATGCCCGCCCGGTAGCCGAGCTTCTTCCCCTCGTCGGTGTCGAAGTAGTTCGGGGCCAGCACCGTGTCCACGCGGATGGTCTTCACGTCCAGGTCGGCCGCGAACTTGCACCAGCCGAGGAACGCGGTGCAGTACGCCGCCGGGATCTCGTCCAGGATGCTCACGCCGGGAGTTTTGAACGCCCACAGGTCCACCGCGATGCCGGACAGGGCGAGACCGTGGTCGGCGATTGTCTTCTTCAGTTTGTCCCGACTGGCCTTGGTTGGGTGCGACACCGGCGACGGGTGCGGGCCGAAACTGCCCAACTCAACCCCGTCGTACCCCAGGTCTTGCAGCTTATGCAGGATGACGTGGAAGTCGTTCGTCGGCTCGGTCTGGTTGAAGATGTACGCCCAGGTGCCGATGGAGATGCGGGCTTTGGCCATGAGAGGTTCCTTAGTGGCGGAGGTATTTACCGGCGGATGCCCTCGACGATCCGCGAGTGACAACCTACTTTGACCGACCGCGATCGGGCAGGCTACCATCTCCACCCGTCGCCGACGGACGGACCGAACCACGGTTGTACCAACCACTTCGGTCGCAGACAACGGTTTTTCTTGGCCACTCTAACCGTCACGTCCGGATTATGCGGATGTGAGAATTCGGCGGATTTGCCAGGCCCCGGCGCAAGGCGGTACCTGAACCGGCGAACTTGTACTACACGAACCGTGTCATCGATGCGTGAACTTCATCAAAGTGGGGGAATGAGTGTGACAGCGAAACATGATCCGCAACACGGGAGTTGCTGTTTGGACCGAAATGCCACGGACACGGAAAAGAAGCGGTTGCCCAAACTGGTGATTGGTCTGATCCGCGGGGAACTGGCCCGCGGACTGGAGAACCAGTTCAGACAACTCGGCTGGCGGGTGTGTTCGGCCGACACCAGTGAAGAGGTCCGAGCGAAGGCGTTTGGCGGGCGGGCGGCGGCGGTAGTGCTGCCGGCCGCAGTGTTCGCCGGCGAGAGCGGGTTCCTGACGTGCGCGAAACTGGTGCGGGCATTGCCCAAGACGCGGGTGGTGCTGGTCGGCCCGGACACGGAGGAGTGCGAGCGGCTGGCCCTGTTCGCCGGCGCCGCCGGGTACGTCGAGGAGACGGCGACCGTGGCCGAACTGGCTGCCGCCGTCACCGGCCAGCCGGTGAAGTCTGGCTGACATTCACCGCACGATCGGCGCAGAAAAGACACGATCCGCAGGAGAAGAATTGTCTCCTGCGTATCGTGTCTTTTCT